>NZ_BCBH01000014.1:0-137397 GCF_001320525.1 Pseudomonas sp. NBRC 111131
CTTACGACCATCCTGACCAAGGCGCTCTCCGTCAACGCACAGCGCCATCCCATCCGTTTCCGAGCGCAACAATGAGTGCCGGTCATTATCAGATCAGGACGATGAACGAATACGCCCTAAAACTCGCCAATTACTGGCGCAACTCCCTGGCCGACGCTGAGAATGGCAATGGCGCGCTCAACACCAAACAAGCCGAAGCGCTCACCCCCGTCGGGATGGAGCATGTGCAGAAAGGGTGTTTGCCAGCAGAGCTTGCCGCCAAGCTGTTTGCCGATGATCCAGCAGACGCCGCGACCGTAAAAGTCACGCTGCGCCCATGGGTTTACCTGTCGCAGCGTGAGCACGGCAAGGTTCGTGCGGGCATGCCTGCAGCTGTCACACCGCTGATCTGTACCGTTTTGGTGTCCCGCGATGGGCGTCTTTACCCGACCACACAAGCTTTAGTCCCGCGTGACATTCTTGAGCCGTTGGACAAGGACACCTTCTTTATTGGTGCACAATCTGCGCTGGATGACTTCTTGTCTACCGAAGAGGTGCCCACTTTCTTACCTCCGGGTGAAGGGGAGATGCTCGACGCTCAGCAGCATCTGGAACAGTGGCGCAAGTTCTATGAGTTCTGCCTGCGGATGGCCCGTGAGGTCGGAAAGGGGTGGGATGCTGCCGAAGACGGCATGAAACCGGCCAAGTACAGCTTGCTGTTCAAGGAAGACAAACCTGACGGCTTCAGCAAGAACATCATCGACCTCTACGACTATCTGCGTCAGTACAAGCCTGATGCTCCGCTGTTCGAGCGCTTCGCCCAACGTGACCCAAGCCCGGACGAGCCTTGCTTGCCCCCTGGCAGCTTGTTCGCCGCACGATTGGGCCACGCTGGCGACGAATATGCACTGGCTTGTGGCCAGCGTGATGCCTTGGCCCATTTGATGGCGGGCAAGGTGGGCGATGTACTGGCAGTCAACGGCCCACCTGGCACGGGCAAGACCACGTTGGTGCTGTCGGTGGTCGCTTCGCTGTGGGCGAAAGCTGCTGTGGCAGGTGGCGAGCCCCCGGTAATTGTCGCCAGCTCTACCAACAATCAGGCGGTCACCAATATCATCGCGGCTTTCGGCAAAGACTTTGCCGAGGGGACCGGGCCGTTGGCGGGGCGTTGGTTGCCAGATATCAGAAGCTTTGGCGCCTACTTCCCAAGGGCCTCCGCCGAAGCGGAGCTTTCACGGGTCTACCAGACCAAGAGCTTTTTTCAGGAACTGGAGTCTAGCGCCTATCTGGACAAGGCCGAGCATACCTTTCTGTCAAAGGCGGCAGCAGCTTTCTCGGGTGTTCAGGGCCTTGATGTTGAGCGCACGGTCGAGCTGTTGCAACAGCAGATCAAGGTGCGTCAGCATCAGCTTGCCGAGATCGAGCAGGCGTGGGCGTCGCTCGTCCAAGCTCGTGATGCGCGTCGAGTTGTATTAGGCGATGACCCACAGGCTGCCCTGCAGGCCCGGCAAGCTGCCCAGGTCAATCAGCTGCAGCAACTGGACATTGCGCAGAAGCGACTCAACGACTTCAAGTATTACCTGGCTCATGAGTCGCTGTTCTACAGCCTGTTCAGCTGGATCCGACCCGTTGCCGCCAAACGGCTTCGGCTGGCCAAATTGCAGCTCGATGGCACCGATGCCGAGCTGGAGAATGCCGGGACCTTGGGCGAAATAGAAACGCGACTGGGCGCGGTGCAGGCTCATGCACGCGATGAATATCAGCGCCTCACCCAACGACTTCAAACCGCTCAGCAACTGCTCGAAGCCGAAGATCACCGGCTGCACGATTGGCATAGTGCGATTAGTTCGCTGGCCGATGCGGCCGGAAAGCCTGCTGCCCAGGCCACTCTTGAAGACTGCGACGGCTGGGCTGATACGTCGCTGCGTTTCGAAATATTCTTGCTGACCACCCACTATTGGGAAGGGCGTTGGCTGCTGGACGTGCGCGAGGAGCTGCAAGAGATACTCGACAGCCGCAACAAGACCGGCGCCAAAACGCTGATCAAGAACTGGCGGCGTTGGATGAAGCTCACCCCTTGTGTGGTCTCGACCTTTTTCAGGCTGCCGAAAGAGCTGTCGTGCAAGCGCTATGAGGACGGCGATTACATCGACGACTACCTGGTCGATTTCATCGATCTGTTGATCGTCGACGAAGCCGGGCAGGTATTGCCGGAGGTGGCCGCGCCTTCGTTTGCCCTTGCCCGGCAGGCGCTGGTTATCGGTGACACCCAGCAGATCGAGCCCATCTGGTCGATCCCGGCTAAGGTGGATATCGGCAATCTTACGAGTGCTGGGCTGGTGTCGTACAACCAGTCGCAGGAGGACTACGAGGTCTTCTGCAAGGGCGGGCGCAGTGCCGCAAGTGGTAGCGTGATGGCTATCGCCCAATCCACCAGCCGGTATCACTATGACCCCGACCTTGCCCGGGGTATGTATCTGTACGAGCACCGCCGCTGCTATGACTCGATCATCGCCTTCTGCAACGTCCTTTGCTACAAGGGCAAACTACTGCCCCGCCGGGGCCATGCAGCAAGCGAGGGCTTGCCGGGCCTTGGCTACCTGCACATTGATGGCTTATGTGACCAGAACAGCCATGGCAGCCGCCGGAACCTGCTCGAGGCACGGACCATTGCTGCATGGCTTCACGCTCATTGCGATGAGTTGAAGCAGCGCTACAAGAACAAGGCGCTTCACGAGATTGTGGGCGTGATAACACCTTTCGGTGCGCAAAGCCGCGCCATTACCGAGGCATGCCAGGTATTGGGTCTCAACGCTGGCAAAGGTGCAGACCAGATCACCGTTGGCACGGTGCATTCGTTCCAGGGCGCGGAGCGGCCCGTGGTGATTTTCTCGGCGGTTTATTCCAAGCATGCCGATGGCGGCTTCATCGACCGTCGTGACAGCATGCTCAATGTGGCGGTATCCCGGGCCAAGGATAGTTTTCTGGTGTTTGGCGACATGGACCTGATGGGCCAGGTGCCTTTCAGCAAGCCGCGCGGGCTATTGGCGAAGTACCTGCTGGCGGACCCGGCCAGCGAGTTGCGGTTCGAGTATCAGCCCAGGCAAGACCTGCACACCGCGAGCACGGGTTTGAGTCATTTGCATGATTGGTGGCAGCATGACCAGTTCTTGAAAGCAACACTGCAATCGGCCAGCCACCAGGTGCAGATCATCACGCCGTGGGTCAAGTGGGAATGCCTGTTCACTACAGGGGCGCTTGAGCAAATGCGCGCGGCTGTGGATCGCGGCGTCAAGGTCGAAGTGTTTACCGATCTGCAGTTCAATACCGAAATTTCACCGCGAAAGCCCCAGGGTGAGCCACAAAAGGTTGCGGCATTCAATGCCACCTTGGCTGAGTTGAAAACGCAGGGTATCCCCGTTCGAATAGTCAACAAAGTACACAGCAAGATCGTCATGGCAGATCAGGAGCTTTTGTGTGTCGGTTCCTTCAACTGGCTGAGTGCTCAGCGCGAGGGAGATTACGTCCGTCACGAAACTTCAATGGTTTATCGAGGCGTGGACGTGAATGATGAGATCGAACTGAACCGCAAGAGTCTGGCGGCTAGAGCGGCGTCGTATTCCGGTTGAATGGTACGTGTGTCGTTAAGGGCGCACGGGAAACGCTGAAGATTGGGTTGGCATGGTGGGCTCCGGCCATGCCAACCGCCGCTTTGAAACGTGCGGAGTGCTTGCAAAACTGACGTCAGTATCGCCCTCCCATTGCCCATTGGAGGTCAGGACGTTTCAGCCCTCTTCGCATCCAGCGCCTTGGTTGCTCGAGCCAGCGCACGCAGCGTTTTGTGAATGCCATCGCGTGCAACACGTATCTGTAAGAACTCCTTGTATGCTTCAAACTTGAGCACGTTGACAAACATATTCTCTAGTTCAGGACGTGATTTTAAGGGCTTTTTCAGTGTGTAAACAATGAAAAAGCCGTGCTCAGAGAATACCGAAACATTAAAAGTGTGGCGCTGGTATGAGAGCGTCATGACCGCTTTGGGCTCGTACTCGGAGCCGCTCACTGATTGGTATTCAACATACTCCAATGGCAAGAGAGTTTGCTTCATCTGCTCCGATTCTAACTGAAGGGACAAGTGGTAACTGAATAGTTCAGCATGCATCCCGCTCATGCGGCTTCTTTTGAGAAGGTACACCTCATGCTCATCGAACCGAAGCGCATGCTCTGTGCAATATTGGAACACTTCAGGGGTGTGCACCATTATCTGTTGCCAGGCTTCATGACCTTCAGCCCTATCAATAACCTCGTCCAATTGAGTTTCAACTGGCGCACTGAGGTCGAGATTTTCCAACAGTCGGTGGAGAAGCGTTCGAGCATCCTTTTCATTATAGCCAGCACCGCCTCTCAACAGCCGCTTCCAACTGGCTTGCTCGGAGGTAGAATTCACCAGGAACGAATAATTTGAGCTGCTGTATAACAGATAATCGCC
This sequence comes from Pseudomonas sp. NBRC 111131, assembly GCF_001320525.1. Lineage (NCBI taxonomy): Bacteria > Pseudomonadati > Pseudomonadota > Gammaproteobacteria > Pseudomonadales > Pseudomonadaceae > Pseudomonas > Pseudomonas sp. NBRC 111131. The sequence goes on from NZ_BCBH01000014.1 coordinate 4,469, forward strand.
CAGCGAAAGCAGCGCTCGCTCCCAACGGAAGTCAGGAAGACTGTTCAAACCTCGGGCATTGAACATGAACTCCGCCTTTTTCAAGTATTCAGCGAAGCGCCGTTGAAGCAGGCCGTGATCGTTGGCTTTCCACTGATCCAGACTGAGCGTTTGTCGCTTGGCCAAAGCTCCACTGAACTCCAGCAGAAATTCGATCTGGCCCTTGAAGTAGCCGTGTATCTCTGCCTGTTCAATCAGTTCACGCCAACCCTCATGCGCGAGCAACAATTCGGCCTTGAACTGTTCCTCATTGACCTGCTGCTGGTAAAAGCCCGCCGTCGGCTTCTCATGACTGGCAAAGTGGTGAAGGATTTCGTCCGCGTGGGGTATTAGGCTCTGCACCGCCAAAAGGCTGCGTTGCATATCAGCCGGACGTTCATAGCTGCTATTGATCGACAGGTTGTAGATAACCCGCATCCAGTCCAGGAGTGCCTGCGGCTCAGGCGTGGTATCTGATGCACGCAGAAATGCAACGTACGCGTACAGTTGCACCAGGTCTGTATAGGCCAAGGTAGCAGGGTCGCTGACCAAACGTTGGAAGGTTGCGTCTTCGTCGAAGTACGGGTTCTCGCCTAGCAGCGCTGTGAACCGGTTGCCCTCATTGCTCCAAGTTTCTAGCAACAACATGAGGGTGTCGGAGAACTCCCGCTCCAGCCATTTCCCGTCGTGGTAGAGTGCGTAATGAGATTTCAGCGGTTTGCCTCGGAAGGTGGCGACGTCCTCCAGATAACCGGGGGCCCCGGGATCGCGGCAGATGAACGCGATGGCATGGAAGAAGTTCATGATCGCATCGTCAAACAGGTGGGTTTCCTTGTCGCGATACGCCCAGAAAAAGTCAGCCCAACGGGTGTCCATGCGGCGCGCAAAGTAGTCGGCGACAGGAAACGCCTGGTCACTGATATCGCGCGTTTCGTCGTCATATTGACCCTTCAACTCATGCTCGTAGCGGGCCTTGAATGTTTCGAAAGCTGTCAGCGGTTTACCGCGGGCGTTCATCTTGATGTACAGGTCATCGGACAGCCCGAAATGCTCAAGGTCAAGCAACTGGAACGTGATTACCGGCTGGTTTTCATCTGTCAGCCGTTCATAACCCCCTTGTACGTCGCTGAAGCGCTCGTGAATCGCTTTCAGCATCGCCAGGCAGGATTGAATGGTCGGGTCCAGGCGCCAGTAACGGAAGTACCAGGCCTGGTTCTTGATCAGTTGGTCCAGCGAAACGCAGTCGGCAGCTTCACGTGGCGGCCAGAAGTTCACTAGCTTATCGAAGAACTCGCTGCTGCTGGGGCGAACACTGTAGGTAAAGCGTGAGCGATTGCCCTCGCAGAATAACTGGCGGAACTGTGCTTCACTGTCATCGCGCCAGGCGAGGTACCAGTGCAGAAGAAACAGCGTAGTCAGGCGCTGCTGCCCATCCAGCGGCAAGAACTTGGTACGGCCGTCGGCGTCCACGCTGCCGTAGATGAAGTCCAGGTTCAGGGGCAGGGCTGGGTCGTTTGGTATCAGGCTAAATGCCTGCTTCAGGGTGCCGAGAAATTCCTTGCGCACCTCTACGGCAGCCTGCCGGCCCTGGGCGTAGTCGCGTTGGATCATCGGTATCTGAATACGCTGGTGGCGGTTCAGCAATTGCTGGAGAGTGATCTGGATGCCGTTCTCGCTCATTGGGTAGTTTCCTGGGCTGCGCTGAAGAAGCCCACCAGGGCTCGGTTGATTTCGCCCAGATAGGCCTCACGGTCGTCTTGGCTCCAGAACATGACGTTATTGGCTTGCGGGCTGTAGCATTTGAGGAAGACATTGCGGGTGCACAGTGGGACGAAGATGCCCGACTGGTCCAGCGCCAGCAGTGCCTTGCGCTTTACTGCGAATACGGCGTTCTTGTAGCTGCGGTTGGTGCTCTTATCCAGCAACGTCAGGTTAGCGATGCCATGCTCTGTAGGCGCATCGTCTTTCTCTTTGAAGAAGGCCAGCAGCTTGAGGTAGAGCGTTTCGAAAGCATCGTCCGACTGATTCTTTTTCGGTTTTTTGATAAACGCTTGAATGCCATTCAAGAGCTGGCGTTCTTGGTCGCCGGTGTTCTGGGCTTCGAGATAGCCCGCGCACAAATTCAGCCAGTTGAGTTGGTCATGTAAGCGCAGCGGGCGGCTGGAGGCGATTGAGCGCACATGCTCGATGTCCCACTCGCCATTCTTGAAACTGTCGAACTGGAAGCGCATGTTGGAGCTAGGGTTGCCCAGCAAGGTGGCCAGATTGAACAGCAACAGCAGGGAACGGATGTCTGCCGAATGGCGCCCGTACTCCAATTCTTCAAGACGTTCGCTGACGCACAACTGCAATTCTTCGGGTATCAGTTCATCAACGTCCTCGTCGCCGATTGCGAGCGCAAAAACCTCTTTACGCAGTTCGCGCTCGAATTCGCTCTTCGTAGCTTCTTGCGACAGCTCGCAAAGGCGGGCCACATCCATGCCCTGATGAATCAGGAAGCCGACAATGTGGTAGAGGGTGCGATCTTCGAACCACTCTTCTAGCATCATGTAGGTCTGCTTGATACGCAGCCACTCTTCCGAGGCAGTGTTAGGCCTTTTGAGTTTTCTGCTGTAGGCATGGAAGATACTGTGCTCGTCCTGCTGTGTTCCGGCGCCAAGGCCGTCGACTTTGGTCACCAGCTCGAACAGGAAACCAATGCGGTTCTGCGGCCTGCTCTGTTGGTTGCTCAAGAAGTACCAGAAATCGTCAGCCTGCAAGGCCTTCTCCAACTGGTCCCACTCATGCGCGATCTTGAGTTGCTGGGCGGCTTCATCGGTGTCGTTTGCATCACCCCGTTTGAGGAACAGCGCGCGGATCAGCTCGTCGTCGGTCAGGGGAATCTTGCCTACGTTCAAGCGTGTGAACGCATCGACTGCGTTGTCCTGTGCTGCCAGTTCGAACCAGATGACCCGTGTCTTGTTCAGCAATGCAGACTTGATGTCGTCCACTTCGTGGGCACGGCTGCTGAACCAGTCCTCGATGGTGTTGATTGCATTGAACAGGTAGAAGTAATCAACGTTGCTGTCGGCATCCGCTTCACTTGGGTTGTCCAGAAACGCCAACAGCTGCGGCCGGGTTTCGTAGGCGAGGGTATAGAGCTTCTGCCGGTATTTCTCTGCCAGTCGTTCGTTGAAATGGCGCAGAATCAACAAGAGCGTGGTCAGCCGTTGCTGCCCATCGACCACCTCGAGCGTGCCATGTTCGTTGGCCTTGATGACCAGCGGTTGCAAGCAGTAGAAGTCATCCGGCTGAGGGTTGCGGCGCTGGCTGAACTCCCGAATGTCTTCCAGTAACTGGGTAACTTGGAGCGGCTTCCAGCGATACCCGCGCTGATAGGCCGGGATCCAGAACTGCGTCGGGTTGCCCGCATCGTCGGTGAGGAGTTCATATATCGGTTTGAGGCAGAGATCGGAATGCTTCATTCGAGTCCTTTCTGGGCGTTACCTTTGGGTCGCTGCCAGTTTGATTGAGCGTGGATATAACTGACCTGGAGCGATGCGGCGCCCTGTCAGTGTACAAATGGATAGCGCGATCAAGACGCAGCGGCGATGTGCAGAACATTAATCGTGCTGGCTGTGCGGGCCTGCTCTTGTAGCGCCTCACACACCTGTACATTGAGTTTCACAAACTCGTCCCAGCCATAGGTGCTGGCGTAGTTCAGTTCATACTGCCGATCCACGCGGCAGATCGCTGGCCTGTCGGCGTAAACCGTACAGCGCCTGCTGCCCACGTCATGATGCCGACACGTGCCGTCGCCCCGGTCGAGGAAGCGCGTTTCCTCGGCCAGGTGAACGTTGCGGCAGCACAGGCCGCAATGGTTACATGGGAAGGGCTGCATCCTCACACCAACGAGGCCAGCCATTTACGGGTGCTCGCACTGTTGCCCATTTCGAAGGGCAACGAGATGTTGCGCTTGGCCACTTCCGCCCTCAGCACCATACTGCGCTGCAGTTCGTCGTTGCACGCCATCAGGGTCAGGGAGAATTCCTCAAGCTCATCGGCATCGAGGTTGAACTCGAGCTGGCTGAGTTCGGTGAGGTAACGGTCCAGCTCTGCGTTAACCGACTCGAAGTGCTTGACCACTCCCGCGTGCGGCATGATCGACTCGATGAAGCTCCAGAGCTTGTGCGCCACGGGGCTGTGCAGCAGGAAGAAGTTAAGGCCCAAGGTAACTACACCGGTCACCAGTGCGCTGACGAAAGCCACAAGTTCACCACCGAACGGGAAGTTGCACAGTGGCAGAAGCTGGGCGTGCACCATGGTGCCTACTACAGTCGCGGCGCCAACGGACATCACACTGGTGACTGCCTTGCAGAGTTCGACGAAACTCAGGCTTTCTGGGTTGAAGATCATCAGTTTGATGGCCTTTACCAACTGGCCCCACACCTCACGGATGATCTTGATCGCCAGAATCTTGGTTGTCGCGAACACATTGAAGAGGGTAGTGGTGGCAGTGGCCATGACCCCTGCGAAAACACCATCCTTGAATGCGATGAGAAAATCCGAGAAGCGTTTTTGCACGCGTTCCCAGATGCCTTTCAATGTGGCGTTGACACTGTCGATGAATGCTTCGAAGTCAAACTTGTGCTTGATCTTTTCGAGCAGTACCGGCACTTGGGTACGCATTTCGAACCACACTTCGGCCAACACCAGGCCAAGCATTTGCCGGGTGCCCATCTTCAGGCCGGCGTCCAGCGAAGCGGACGCGCTCTGCTTCCAGAACTTGCTGTTGGTGTAGTAAGCGCGATTGATCTGCTCGTTGTACGGCGCGCGGGCAGCTTCGTCCCTTTTGCGCATTTCATCGGGGTCTATGGCCTTCAACGTTTCAATCTTGTTTTCATCTTTGCGAATCTGGTCTTCCAGTACGCGTGCGTTATGCTGCTGTTCAGGCGTATCGCGCGGCAGGGTTGCCAGGCGCGCCCGATCTTTCGCCAGTTTGGTTTCGCTTCTGCCGATCAGGTTGGGCAGCTCGCGCAGGTAATCGTTGATAGGCGTCTGGCCTTTCGACTTGTTGATGCTCTCGTGGGTGGTCTGCAGGTTACTGCTTTGGTTGGCCAGTTCGACGCCATCCAGGCCGGCCAGAACACGACCTGCATCGCCATCGATTTCCTTGGCACTGATGATGTGATCAAGATTCCGCTTTTGCGCTGGGCTCAGCGTGGCGTTGCGGTATGGGTCATGAAGGTTGCCTGCCTGGTGTGTGGCTTTGTCCCTGCGCCCTGTCTCGATGTAGTTGTCATGCTGATGGTACGGATCCGGATTGTACTTGCCACGCGTTTCAAAGCGCTGCTGCTCTTGTTTCGTTGCCCACACCCCGTTGCGGACATTGTGGATCGTGTCCACCTTGCCGCCGTCTTTATCTTGAAACAATAGGAAGTCCAAGCCAAAGCTGGTGACCAGGCTGTTGACTACGGTTTTCTCGAGCTCTTCGGCCCATGGATAGTCTCGCGCTGCGGCGTGCATGTTCGGATCCATCAAAATCAGGTAAGTGGTAAAGGGGGAGGCGCGCCTTCCCCTTGAGGCATCAGGCTGCTTCGACCTTGCTGGCCTCGGCGCCAGCATTGACCATCACTTTGTCGAGTTCGGTCTCGTTGAGAATCATCGAACCATCGTTATCCAGTTCCATGGTCGGGACGCCTTCTTTGTTCTTGGCGACCTCACCGTTGATCTTCTTGAGCTTGAAAATCGGCGTGGTAATCACGTTGACAAGGATGCCGGCCAGGGCGTACCCGTTTTCGATTGTGCGCATAATCGAGTCGTTGAACTTCGACAGCTCGGCTTCTTTGTCGACATTGCGTCCATTGAGGTCCTGCAGGAAGTTGTCGATGTCCTTGAGGTTATCGAAGTACTGGTTGAACTGTGCGTAGATCGCCATCAGCGAGCGACGGATCTTGCGCACGTAGTGTTCGGTCTCACCGAGCATTTCGGTAGCGCGGGTGAGCTTGCCGATGGCTGCTGTTACTTCTTGGTCGGCCTTGTGGGCATTTCTCAGTGCTTCTTCGCCGTGGCTGTTGTATGCCCAGCCAGCGATTGCCAGGACCGGTGCGGCAACGGCAGCGCCGAGGATGGCGGTGCCGCCGGCCATGCCCAGGCCACCGGTGGCCAGCGAGCCGCCGCCGATGGCAGCCAGGGTTGCGTTGGTGGCGGCCACGCCTGCCAGCGACGAGATTGCCGTGCCGGTGGAGGCTGCACCCAACGCCATTACACCGCCATAGACGGCGAAGCCAGCGGCAGCGCCCGCAGTCCCTGCACTGGCAACGGTGCCCAGCACACCTACCGCCGTAAAGCTGTAGCTATCGACCTTTTGCAGATTGTGCTTGGGAATGTTGACTTCCAGCTTGTGCTGGCGGCCCTTGTTCATTTGCTCCATCAATTTGTCGGCCAACACCTTGAACTCGGCGAAGCTTTGGCCGATCTCAAGTTCCTTTTTTCCCAGGTTGTCGAGCGCGGAAGTGGTCTTGGTTTCCTGCTCGTCAAACACATCCTTCGTCGTTTCATAACGATTCTGGGCGTCTTTGACGATTTCATCGGCTTCCGAGTGGCGCTGGTAACCGTCGTAGCCTTTCTTGGCGCCATAAGCGGCTGTAACCAGGGCGGCGGCGCCGAGAATAAGGGGAAGCGGCATGTCAATATCCTTTAGGTGGTGGTCGTTATGTATCGATGTGTGCGCCCCCCCCCGGCACTCCGTGAGCGAGGGCAGCGAATAAGCGCGATTCTCTCAAGGGTTCAGGCTGAGCAGGCTTCCTGGTAGAACGCTTGCATCGAGCGCAAACGCTCGCGGATTTCGTCCACCCAGGCTTGTGGGGCATACACGCGGATGTTGTCGTTGAGTCCGAAGATCCACCACAGCGTTTCTCCGTCCAGCGGTACCTTGGCGCGCAGTCGCTTCCAATCCTGGGAGGGAAGGTCGGTCAATGCCTGGTCGAGACTCAAGGGCGTTTCGCGCAGCAGGGTGGCAATTTGTGGATGCACATCAGCGACCAGCTCTACCTGAGTATCGGCCTGGCGCAGATTGAATGCGCCGCTGGCGATGTAGTCGTCGACATCGAAGACGCAGTGCATCTTCGCGGGCTCATCGAGCGCCACGATCTGCTGGATTCGATGCAGTGCGAACTGACGCAAGTCGCGGTAGTCGCCCACCGTGGCAATCAAGTAGCTCATTGCATGCCGGGAAACCAGGCCTACCGGGTGCAGATGAAACTGCTTCATGGCATTTTTACTGCGGCTTTGATAGCTCACCTGCAGTTGCCGACGTTCCAGCAGCGCGCTGGAGACGATTGCCCAGACTTCAGGTGTTACGGCAGCAGGGATCAGCGTTTTGCCATTAGGAATGGCGCGTACACGGCGGGCCCAATCGGCGAGTCCGTTTGTACTTGCCCCTTGAAGATAATTACGCGCACGGCGGAACTGTGGGCCTAGTTGGTCCATAACAGTTTGTGGCAACAAGGCGTTCAGGTGGTTTTCCGACAAGTAGAGCGCCAGTGCTGTAGGGGCGTCCATGTCTTGCAACTGCAACGGTGCGTTACGGGTGAAGCTCCAGCGAAATGGCATCTCGCTGTCGTCGCACATAAGGGAAAAGGGGATGGACAGACGGTTCAAGTCACGTTGAATGGAGCGCAGTGTTACCGAAAAGCCGCGGTCACGCAGTTTGTCCAGCAATGTGGGTGTGGCAATACCCTGGGGGGCTGTCGGAATAAGACGCAGCAAAGCAAAAAGTCTCAGCAGCGTGTCCTTCGCTTGTGACATGAAAAACGACCTTGTTCTTTATCACCGGTGGTCCGGTACGTCCTCTGGCTGAGTGGATCGTACCGATGATGATGGCTATATGCTAGTGATTGATAGCGTTTTGATGGCTATTGTGGCGTCAATTTCTAGGCAGTTGTGTTTCACAGGCGGCATGAGCTCACTGACGCTTTTCTTTTTCGCGCTTGAGCTCGCTGTATTCGCGATACCACTCGTAGCTCTTCTTCAGCACCACGGCAAAGCCGATGATTGCGAACAGGTTTTTCATTGCGTGCTCCTTTTGGCGTGGTGTGCTTAGCATTGGTCAATAGGACGACAAACCGTGTCGCCTCAGTCGAAAGTCCCGCGGATGGGTTAGCGCATAGGTAGCCTCCCTGACGCCCTGGCAAATGCGATAACGACTGGCCCGGCCCCGCCTCAGGCTTCAGGAATAAGCCCCATCAGCAGGTGCACCTGGCGCTGCAGCTGACTCACATGTTCACGTTCGGCGCGAAGCGCGGAGCGCAGCTCGGTGTTCTCCTGCTCATGGATGCGCGCGGTGCGCTCCAGGTCGCGATCACGTTTCAGCAAGTTCCAGATATCGCCCATACGTGCATGCTGCAGGCCCTGCACCAGCAGCATGGTGCCGGTTACGCCCAGCAGAGTGATTTCGAGAGCTTCCATCGTAAGGCTTCCTTGAATAGTGGCTTTGTGCCGGTAAGCAGGAAGATATGTCTATTGAAATTACATGTCGATAATGGTGACTTGTACAGGTAAATGAATGGTACAGGTTCGGTGCGGATCTTACCGGTGGCGGGCGAGGCATTCTGATAGTGCGATAGGTGGTGCAGCCGCCGAATGCCGTGGCGTGTACACGTTCAAGGTGCTGGCGCTCATGTACGTCAATGCGGCGGTACATGTGTCTGTTTAGTTTACATATGCGCCATTCCTTGCTCCGCCTGTTGCCTGACACGTAAGATTGAACGACACGCCAAACAGCTTGGCAGTCCTTGCAGGATCCTGGATGAAACGCACACAACGAATGGAACAGACGCGCTGGGACCTGGCCTTGCGTTACCGCCTGATTGAAACGGTGGTCTGGTGGGAGGGGCGACTGACGACCAACCACTTGATGCAGAGTTTTGGTATCAGCCGCCAGCAGGCATCCAAAGACATCAACACCTACATCACCGATTACGCGTCGAAGAACCTGGTCTATGACAAGCAGATAAAAGGCTACGTGCCCACCCGGCAGTTCAAGCCGCTGTTCATCGATGACAGCGCCAGTGCCTACCTGGACCTGCTCAACCAGAACAACGAGCGTGCGCCGCATATCGAGGGCCTGGCATTGGCCTATGGTCACACTGAAGTGCTCAGGGTCCCGGACCGTTCGGTCAAGCCAGAAGTGCTGCGGCCGCTGCTCAAGGCCTGCAGGGAGAAGCGGCGTCTGGACATCGACTACGTGTCCTTCAACAGTCCGGCACTGGAAGGCCGCACCATCGCGCCACATACCCTGGTCTACACCGGCATGCGCTGGCATGTGCGGGCGTATTGCGAGAAGAACGGCAAGTATCGCGACTTTGTCCTCAGCCGTTTCCGTGGTGTGCCCGAGTTGCGTGATGATGAAACCGAGAACGGCATAGACGGCGATGTGGAGTGGAACACGCCGATCGAAGTTATCTTCAAGCCGGATGAGCGGCTGACCGACGCGCAGCAGGCCATCATCGAAGTGGACTACGGCATGGTCGAGGGGCGCTTGGTGGTGCCGAGCTCCTTGGCGCTGGCCAAGTATGTGGTGCGGCGCTTCCATGTAAACCCGAGTGTTCATGACGCAAGGCCCGAGGCCCAGCAACTGGTACTGGCCAACCGGGCAGAACTCAAGCCCTGGCTGAGCCTGGACTGAGAGGTCGCTGTTTCACCGGAAGCGACCGCTTCGCCTCTAGCCATGGTGGCGCACTAAAAAGGCCGTGAAATGGCCTACCTTGGAGTTCCCTGCCACCTGGGTTGCCTCCGGGTACCCCAGGCATATGCGCCTGCGCGGCTATTTACGCATCTCACGCACCGTTCGACGCAGTTCCCATTCCCGCACCGACATTTCCTCTGAGCCCAACCCGTGTATTCCAACGCCTGCCACGGCGAGCCCGCTTGATTAGCATGGTGTGTATTTTTATCAATAAAAAAACATTTACATTCCAATCGAACGCTGTGAATATGTCCCTGCAAGCCAAAAAAAACAAGATCGCTTCCGGCGCTGATCCCCGTCAGGCCATAACAAGAACGATACGATCAGAACCTTGAGACCGGGCCTGCCTCGCCGGTCCTTCAGCGAAGGAGAACCTCTCCCGTGCATCGCTTCCGTAATCCCGCAATGGGTCGTACCTTGCAGGCGCTGGGCCTCGCGACCCTGACCACCCTGGCACCTCACGCGCTGGCTGAAACCACGCTGCGTGTCGGCCTGGGTGCCGACATCCGCAGCACCGAGCCGGGCGTCAACCGCGACGAAAACACCGACACCGTCATCCTCCATGTGGTCGAAGGGCTGGTAGCCCACCGTGAGGATGCCTCGGTCGGGCCGTTGCTGGCGCAAGCGGTGCAGGTCTCCGACGACGGGCTCACGTACACCTTCACCTTGCGTGACGGGGTGCATTTCCATAACGGCGCAACGCTGAGTTCGGCCGATGTGAAATGGACCTGGCAACGCTACCTCGACCCGAAGACCCAGTGGCGCTGCCTACCTGAGTTCGATGGCCGGGGCGGCGCGAAGATCGTCGATATCGCGACGCCTGATGCGCAAACCGTGGTGTTCACCCTCGACCAGCCCAATGGGTTGTTCCTTGCCTCGATGGCGCGCCCTGACTGCGGTGGCGCGGGCATCTTCCACCCGGACTCGCTGGCCGCCGATGGCCGCTGGAAGGCACCCGTGGGCACCGGGCCGTTCACGTTCAGTGAATGGAAGCCCGGCCAATACGTGCTGCTCGAGCGCTTCCAGCACTACAGCGCGCGCAATGAAGCCGGCCCCGATGGCTTCACCGGCAACAAGCAGGCGCTGGTCGATAGCGTGCGCTTCATGATCATCCCCGACCCCTCGTCGGCCAAGGCTGCGCTGCTGTCGCGCAATGTCGACCTGCTGCCGGACGTCACCGCCAGCGATGCCCAGGAGCTCAAGGCGCTGCCGGGCATACAGGTGTCGGCAAGCCCGATCATGGCCATCTGCGGCCTGCTGTTCCAGACCAACGACCCGTTGCTCAAGGACCTGCGCATTCGCCAGGCCATCGCCCACTCCCTGGACTACGCACAGATCGTCAATGCCCTGTCCAACGGCCTCTCGCAGCCCAACAACTCGGCGATCCCGAGCACCAGTGCGTTCCACGACGAGGTGGCCAAGCAGGGTTACAACTACGACCCTGCGCAGGCCCAGCGCCTGCTCAAGGACGCCGGCTACAAGGGCCAGCCGATCAAGATGCTGGTCAACAAGCGCTACCAGCAGATGTTCGACATGGGCGTGTTGGCCCAGGCGATGGCGCAGGCCAGCGGGTTGAACATCCAGATGGAAACCCTCGAGTGGGGCACCCAGCTGGAGCGCTACCAGAGTGGCAACTACCAGATGATGTCGTTCTCCTACTCCTCGCGGCTGGATCCTGCCCTGGGCTTCGACTCGCTGATGGGCGACAAGAGCAAGGAGCCGCGCAAGGTCTGGGACAACCCGCAAGCTCAGGCACTGCTGCGCCAGGCGACGCGTGAAAGCGACACGGCCAAACGCCAGGCGCTGTTCGATCAGTTGCACGGGATGATGATCCACGACACGCCGATGGTGATCATCTACAACGGCACGGTGACCGGTGCGCTGCGCGACAGCGTGCAGGGCTATCACTCCTGGCCGGTGGCCAAACCACGGTTGTGGGGCGTCAGCCTCGCGGCGAAGTAGGGTAGGGGCCTGAACGATGTTGCGCTTTATCCTGCAAAAGCTGGGCATGGCCGTGCCGACCTTGCTGCTGATCTCGGTGATGGTGTTCGCCCTGATCCGCTTGATACCCGGCGACCCGGCACTGTTGATGCTCGGTGACATGGCCGACCCGCAAAGCCTGGCCGACATGCGCCAGACCCTGGGCCTGGATCACTCAGTGGTGACCCAGTTCCTGATCTGGTTCAAGGCGGTGCTCAGCGGTGACCTGGGCTGGTCCATCAGCACCCGTGAGGCGGTGTTGCCGCTGATTTTCGAGCGCTTCGCGGTCAGCGCCAGCATTGTCCTGATTGCCGTGTTGCTGGCGACCCTGATCGCCGTGCCATTGGGCGTGCTGGCGGCCTGGAAGCAGAACAGCGCGCTGGACCTGGGGCTGGTGATGAGCGCCACGCTGTTGCTGTCGATCCCCAGCTTCTGGCTCGGCCTGCTGCTGCTCTATGCCTTCGGCATCAAGCTCGGCTGGCTGCCGGTGGTGGGCTATGTCAGCTTCGGCGAAGCGCCGTGGCAGGCGCTCAGCTACCTGGTGCTGCCGATCGTCACCCTGACCCTGGTCGAAGTCGGTGCCATCGCCCGTATGCCCCGGGCCAGCACCATCGAGGTATTACGCCTGGAGTACATCGCCCACGCCCGCGCCAAGGGCCTGTCGGAGCGTGCCGTGCTGTGGCGCCACGCCTTGCGCAATGCCTTTGCGCCGACCTGGACGCTGGTCGGGCTGATCCTCGGCAACCTGCTCGGCGGCATCGCCGTGCTCGAAACCGTGTTCACCCTGCCGGGCATCGGGCGGCTGATGGTCGATGCGATCTTCGCCCGCGACTACCCCGTGCTGCAGGGCTGTTTGCTGCTGATCACCTTCGTCTATGTGCTGGTCAACTTGTTCGTCGATCTGCTCTACCCACTGTTCGATCCAAGGGTGAAGTTATGAGTTCGAAACCCTCCTGCGTGCCCTTGGCGACGCTGGACGTGCCCGTGCGCAAGGCACCGCGGGCCTGGCCGCCGGCCAACGCGCTGATGGGTGCTGCGCTGCTGCTGGTGCTGGTGCTGTTGGCCCTGCTGGGCGTGTTCTGGACCCCGTACGACCCGCTGCGCATTGACCTGCTGGCGCGTTTCCAGGCGCCTTGCGCCACGCATTGGCTGGGCACCGACGAGTTTGGCCGTGACGTGTTCAGCCGGTTGTTGATTGGCGCGCGTACCAGCCTGTGGATCAGCCTGCTGTCGGTCAGTTTCGCGGTTCTTGCCGGAACCTTGATCGGCATGCTGGCGGGCTACCTGCGTGGCTGGACCGACCGCGTGCTGATGATGTTCAACGACGCACTGCTGGCGTTCCCGGGCATTCTCATGGCCCTAGGCATCATGGCGGTCATCGGTGCCAGCCAGTACGGCATCGTCCTGGCCCTGGGCATCGCCTACACCCCTTCGGTGGTCCGTGTGGTGCGGGGCAGCGTGATGTCGTTGCGCGAGCTGGAGTTCATCGAGGCGTCGCGGGTCATCGGCAATTCCGAGCTGTACACCATGCTGCGCCATATCGCGCCCAACTGCCTGGCTCCCCTGTGTGTGCTGGCCACCAGCATGTTCGGTTGGGCATTGCTGTCGGAGAGCGCCCTGAGCTTCCTTGGCCTGGGCGTCCCGCCGCCGGCGGCCACCTGGGGCAACATGCTCGCCAGCAGCCGCCCGTACATTGCCTCGGCAAGTTGGCTCGGCATTTTCCCTGGCGTGTTCATTTGCCTGGCGCTGCTGGCCATCAACCTGTTCGGCGATGCCCTGCGCGATCGTCTCGACCCCCGGATGAGGAAGTGATCATGTCCCAGTCAACCCCCCTGCTGCGGGTCCGTGACCTGCAGGTTCGCGTGGGCGAGCACGGCGTGCTGGCGGTCGATGGCCTGAGCTTCGACATGGCACCTGGCGAGATCGTCGCCCTGGTGGGCGAGTCGGGCAGCGGTAAAACCATGGCTGCGCGTGCTGTCATCGGCCTGCTGCCCCTGCCGATGCAGGTGTGCGGCGGCAGCCTGGACTTTCGCGGCAGTGACCTCACGCGCCTCGACAGCCAGGCCCTGCGCGCCATCCGTGGCGCGCAGATCGGCATGGTGTTCCAGGAGCCCATGGTCTCGCTCAACCCGGCCCTGACCATCGGCCGGCAGATGGACGAGGCGTTGCAGCTTCACACCCGTCTGGGCCCGCAACAGATCCATGAGCGCTGCGTGCAGATGCTCCAGCGCATAGGCATCCGCGATGCCGAGCGTTGCCTGAAGGCCTTCCCCCACCAGTTCTCCGGTGGCATGCGCCAACGCATCATGCTGGCCTCAGTGATGCTGCTGCGGCCCAAGCTGTTGATCGCCGACGAACCGACCACGGCGCTGGACTGCCTGGCGCAACTGGATGTGATCGAGCTGATGCTCGAACTTACCCGCGAGCAAGGCACCGCCGTGCTGTTCATCAGCCACGACCTGTCGCTGGTGGCGCGCTATGCCCACAAGGTCGTGGTGATGCGTCACGGCAAAGCGGTGGAGCAGGGCGCGATTGCCGACATCCTTCTGGCGCCCAAGGCCGAATACACCCGTCAGTTGCTGGAGGCTTTGCCGCGTCGCGGCGAGTTGCCACCGCTGCCTGCCAGCGACGGGCCCTTGGTGCAGGTCGATCAGGTGTGCATCGAGCATCCGGGCCCCGCCAATTTCTGGGGCAAGCGTCAGTACAAGCGCGTGGTGCACTCCGCCAGCTTGAGCATCGCACCCGGCGAGACCTTGGCCCTGGTCGGCGGCAGCGGCTCGGGCAAGACCACCCTCGGGCGCTCGCTGGTCGGGCTGGTCAAACCGTGCGCGGGGTCCATCCGCTTCAGGGGCGTGGATATCCTCAAGGCCGCCAACCGGACTCACCGGCTGCAGTGCCAGATGATCTTTCAGGACCCGTTCTCCTCACTCAACCCGCGCATGCGTATCGGCGAAATCCTGATCGAGCCGCTACGCCACGAACCGGGCCTGAATGCCAGCGAGCGGCGTGAACGGGTTTTGCAGACCATGCGTGACATCGGCCTGCCGGAGGCATTCGCCGAGCGCTTCCCGCATCAGCTGTCCGGTGGTCAGCGCCAGCGCGTGGCGATTGGTCGGGCGCTGGTCCGGCACCCGCAGTTGGTCATCGCCGACGAACCGATCTCGGCCTTGGACATGACCATCCAGAAGCAGATTCTCGAGCTGTTCGAGCGTCTCCAGGCCCAATACGGCTTTGCCTGCCTGTTCATCTCCCACGACCTGGCGGCGGTAGAGCGCATCGCCCACCGGGTCGCGGTGATGCACCAGGGTGAGGTCGTGGAGGTGGGCGACCGCGAGCAGGTCTTCGACCACCCGCAACACCCGTACACAAGGCGACTGCTGGCGGCCGCCAGCCCGCTGGAACAACTTGACGACGGTAGTTACCGAATACGTCGCACCGGTTGAGCTGACCCCTGACTGACGCCCACACGCCGGCTGCAAAACCGGCGTGAGGGGGGAGTCATGTCCAAAAAAACAATAACAACACTCTCACAATGACTGCCGGGAGCCAGAAACATGAGACACATCCACCTGAACGTACTGTTGACCGGTGTAGGCCTGATCAGCGCTCAAGCCCACGCCGAATTCATCAAGGACAGCAAGGGCTCGCTGGAACTGAAGAACTACTACTTCAACCGCGACTACCGGGAAGACGCCGGGCAATCCAAGCGCGAGGAGTGGGCCCAGGGCTTCACCCTGAACTTGCAATCGGGTTTTACCGAAGGCGTGGTCGGCTTTGGCGTCGATGCCGTTGGCATGCTCGGCCTCAAGCTCGACTCCAGCCCAGACCGCTCGGGCTCCGGCCTGCTGGCACGGGACAACGAGGCTGAACCGGGCAAACCGAGCTATGCCAAGCGAGCCCAGGACGAATACTCCAAGCTCGGTGTCACCGGCAAGGTGCGCGTTGCCAAGAGCGAACTGCGCAGCGGTTACCTGCTGCCGGACCTGCCGACACTGCAGCCGAACACCAGCCGAATTTTCCCGCAGACCTTCCGTGGCACGCAGGTCAGCTCCGGCGACATCCCGGGCCTGGCGCTGATCGGTGGGCAGATCGACCGAGTGCGCCAGCGCGAGTCGACCGACTATGAGGAAATGGGCCTGACCAGCCAGAGCGGTGCTTATCGCAGCACTGCGAAGAGTGATCGTTTCCGCTTCGCCGGGGGGGACTACAAGCTGACGCCGAGTCTGCTGCTGACCTACCACTACGCCCAACTGGAAGACATCTACCAACAGCACTACGTTGGCCTGAAGCACAGCTTTGCGCTGGGCGGCGGCGCGCTGAAGACCGACGTCCGCTACTTCGACGCCGACAAATCCGGCGCCGGGCTGGCGGGCAAGGTCGACAACCGCGCACTGAGTACCCGCTTGGCTTACAGCTATGGCGGCCACACTTTCGGCGGTGGCTATCAGGAGCAGTTCGGCAGTACCCCGTTCACCTACGTGGACGGCACCAACACCTTCCTCTTTTCCGAGTACCAGTTGAGCAATTTCTCCCAGACCAAAGAGCGTACCTGGCATGCGCGTTACGATTACAACTTCGCGGCGCTGGGCGTTCCGGGTCTGAGCTTCTCGACGCGCTGGGCCAAGGGCGACCAAGCCGTGGTGAAGGGGTTCGATGGCCAAGCCCGGGAGTGGGAGCGCGATATTGACCTGGGCTACGTGATTCAGGGCGGGCCGCTGAAGGGCGTGTCGCTGCGTTGGCGCAATGCCCTGACCAAGGCCAACTACCTGCGCGACATGAACGAAAACCGAGTGATCATCGGTTACACCGTGGCGCTCTGGTAATGGACCTACGCCTTGCTCCGCGCCACGCCCATTTTGCTCGCGACCTCCAGGTGGCGGTGGAGCAGGGTGGAGGCCCATTCGTTATCGCCTTGCTCCAGCGCATCGAGAATTGCCAGATGCTCCCGGCACGAGACCTTGACCCGCTCGACGTTGTTCACCGAATGGAACTCGGTCAAGCGGCGCAGGCGGTTCTGTTGCTGCACCGCCTGAAGGATGTAGGCATTGCCCGACGCTGCAGCCAGCAACTCGTGGAACTGGGCGTTGCTTTCGAAGAAGTTCTTGCTGTCGGCGATGCCGTCGAGCAGGTCCAGCTGCTGCTTGCGGCAGCGTTGCAACTGCTCCTGATTGAGGCGAAAGGTTGGCTCCAGCAAGCCGGCGGGCTCGAGCAGCATGCGAAAGCGGTAGCTCTCGAAGCGCGTTTGCCTGTCGCTCAAGGTCGGCGCGAACTGCCAGCCATGGCCGTGTTTGCGCTGCATCACGCCTTCGTCGGACAGCCGCAACAGGCAGCGGCGCAACACGCTTTTGCCTACGTTGTAGCGGCGCAGCAGGTCGCTTTCGGAAATCTGGTCCGGCAGCGACTGGCTGAGGCGGTCGTCAATCAGGCGCGCATACAGCGCGTCCTCTTCGTTTTGCAGCTCGCCAGCGTTCATTCCCACCACTGCCGGCTCCAGCGGCACACGAAAGCCGTGGTTGGCCATCGGTTCGATCAGTCGCTGGTCGGCCAGGTATGCCAGCGCACCGCGCACCGGCGAGCGCGAGACACCAAAGCGTTCGGCCAGCTCCACTTCCTTCAGATGGTTGCCGGGCGCCAGCTCGCCGCTCTGGATGGCCGAAAGGATCTGGCCAGCAACCTTGGTCTGCAGCGAAGTGAGTTGAACCATGGACGATGTCGTTCCTGTGACAGGGGAGAGAAGCCTGCCTGGCATGCCCCCGGCCTAAGGCCCGGGGCGCATGGAACACAGGCAGCGCGAGGTACAGCGTTGCAAAAACCTATTTACTCATCTTTGTTTTATTTTGCATATAAAAACATAGATGGTCGCCAGCGTTATTTTAAGGAACACCCGTGATGAGTTACATCCCACTTCCCCGCGCCTTGCCCCAGGACAAGGGTGTCGATCCGCAGGCCATCGTCGATTTCATCGAGGCCGTACAGGCCGATGGCCTCGAGCTGCACAGCTTCATGCTGTACCGCGACGGCGCCGTGGTCAGCGAGGCGTTCTGGCGGCCCTATGCCGCGCGGCGTCCGCATGTGCAGCACTCGGCGACCAAGAGCTGGACGGCCACCGCAATCGGTTTGCTGATCGACGACGGGCGTCTGGCACTGGATGACAAGGTGGTGGAGTTCTTTGCGCAGTTGTGCCCGCCGCAGGTCAGCGACAACCTGGCGGCGATGACTGTCGAAGACCTGCTGACCATGCGCACGGGGCATCGCCGTGGTATCTCCGGCGGCGATTGGCGCAACGTCACCAGCAGCTGGGTGGAGGCGTTTCTCAACGAACCCGTCGATGAGGCTCCAGGCAAGGCGTTCATCTACAGCAGTGCCAGCAGTTTCATGCTCTCTGCCATCGTCACTCAGGTCACTGGCAAAACCCTGCACCAGGTGCTCGACGAGCGGGTGCTGCGCCCTATGGGCATGGACGCGCTGCACTGGGATTTGGCGCCAGGGGGCTACAACAGTGGCGGCAACGGCTTGAGTTGCACCAGCGAGGACTCGCTGAAGTTCGGCGTGCTGCACCTGCAGCGTGGGCAGTGGCAAGGGCAGCAGTTGTTGTCCAGCGAGTGGGTCGATGCCGCCACCCGCAACCAGGTCGATGACGTGTGGATGGGCGAGTTCGACGGCAAGCAATACCTGCCGCGTGACGCTGGCAACGCCGCGAGCAACCGCCGCGAAGGCTACGGTTACCAGTGGTGGATGATGCGCAACGGCGGTTACTACGCCTCTGGCGTGTTCGGCCAGCAGTGCATCGTGCTGCCGGCGCAAGACACCGTGATCGTCTTCACCAGCGGCCTGCGACTGGGCGAGAAGCGCCTGCACGCGGCGCTGTGGACGCACCTGTTCCCAGGCCTTGGGCGCACGGCACAAGCGCCGGATGCCGCGCAGGCCAAGCTCGATGCGCTGATCGATGGCCTGCGGTTGCCCGAACTCGAGGGCGCCAGCGAGTCTGCCGCTGGCGCCGAGCTGGCAGGGCGTTACCGGATTGAACCGAACGAGGACCAGGTACGTGAAATCGCCCTGGCCTTCGATGCCGAGGGCTGCGACTTCACCCTGGTCGATCACCGCGGTACCCATCACGTTCGAGTCGGCTTGCGCCAACCGATCGAATCGCTGACCGGCATCACCGGCAACTACCTGCACCATCAGTACCAGCCTGAGCAGACCCCGGTGGTGGCCCAGGGACGCTGGGATACCGCAGGCGGCCTGCGCATGCGCTGGCGTTTTGTCGAGACCGCCTTCACCGACCACGTCGACTGCCGCCTGGAGCAGGGCGTGCTGGTGTTCGACCGCGGCGTGAACACCAACGCCGGCGCCCTGCAGCGCCCGACCCTGCGCGGGCACCGTATCTGAATGCTTTTTGAAAGGAACGACGTCATGACTCAGCCTTTGCACACCGGCCTGTGGGCCCCCTTCACCCCGATGCGCGACTTCGCACGCCAGCCGATGCTGTTCGAGCGCGCCGAGGGCATGCATTACTTCACCCCTGAGGGGCGTCCGGTGCTGGACGCCATGGCCGGGCTCTGGTGCGTCAACGCCGGCCATGGCCATCCGCGTATCGTCGAGGCGATCCGGGAAGCGGCGGGGCGTCTGGACTTTGTCTCCTCGTTCAAGATGAGCCACCCGGATGCCCTGCGCATGGCCGATGCGCTGGTCGGCATTGCCCCGCAGGGGCTGGACAAGGTGTTCTTCACCAACTCTGGCTCCGAGGCCGTGGATACCGCGCTGAAGATTGCCCGTGCCTATCACCAGGCCCGGGGCGACTGCCGGCGGACCAAGCTGATCGGCCGCGCCAAGGGCTACCACGGCATGGGCTTCGGCGGGTTGTCGGTGTCAGGTATCGGGCGACAGAAGCGCGATTTCGGCCCGCTGCTGGGCGACGTCGCGCATCTGCCGTTGCCCTACGACGCCAGCATGCGCTTCAGTGCTGGCCAACCCCAGCAGGGTGCCGATTACGCCGAGGCACTGCTGCAATTGCTGGAGGTGCACGACCCGGCCACGGTCGCGGCGGTGATCGTCGAGCCGGTGACGGGCTCGGGTGGCGTGTATGCGCCGCCGCTGGGGTATTTGCAAAAGCTGCGTGAGGTCTGCGATCGCCACGGTGTGCTGCTGATCTTCGACGAAGTGATTACCGGCTTCGGCCGCTTGGGCGAATCGTTTGCCGCGCAGGCGTTCGGCGTGGTGCCCGACCTGATGACCACCGCCAAGGGGCTGACCAATGGAGCCGTACCCATGGGTGGCGTGCTGGTCAGTGGCGCGGTCTATGAGGCGTTCATGCACGGCCCGGCATCGGCCATCGAGCTCATGCACGGGTATACCTATTCGGCTCACCCCCTGGCCTGCGCTGCGGGCCTTGCCACCTTGGCGGTTCACCAGGCGCTGGGGATCAATGCCCATGTCCAGGCGGTAGCGCCGGTCTGGCAGGCCCAAGCGCTGGCCTTGCGCGATCACCCGGTTGTACAGGATGTCCGGGCGATCGGCCTGTTGTGTGCGGTGCAACTGCGCGGGCGCGAGGGCGCACCTGCTCCGGCAGCAGACGTGGCGCGCCTGTGCTTCGAGGACGGCGTGTTGGTGCGCGCGTCCGGTGACAACATCGTGCTGTCGCCGCCCCTCATCGTCTCGACTGAGCAGATTGGTCAGATCTTCGACACCTTGCGCCGTGCGCTGGAGAGGGTGGCATGAACCCGCTCGACTTCTACATCGATGGTCGTTGGGAAACGCCGCTCGGGCGGCCGACCCAGGCGTTGATAAATCCCCACGACGAGCAGCCTTTCAGTTGCATCAGCCTGGGCAACAGCGACGATGTCGACCGTGCCGTAACGGCTGCCCAGCGGGCCTTTGTCCAGTATTCACAGTGGCCCCGTGAGCAACGCCTGGAGCTATTGGCCGCCATCATCGAGGGCTATCGCCAACGTAGCGAGGAGCTGGCCCAGGCCGTTCACCAGGAGATGGGCGCACCGCTTTCGCTGGCCCGCAGCGCGCATGTCCCTGCCGGGCTTGGGCATCTGCAGCGTGCCTATGAGGTGCTGCGCGACTACAGCTTCGACCGTATGCACGGTACCACCTTGATCACCCGGGAGCCCATCGGGGTGTGCGGGTTGATCACCCCTTGGAATTGGCCGCTCAACCAGCTCACCTGTAAGGTCGCCCCGGCGTTGGCCGCTGGCTGCACCATGGTGCTCAAGCCCAGCGAACGGGCGCCGCTGTGCGCCATGCTGCTGGCCGATGTGTTGCATCAGGCAGGCGTGCCAGCCGGGGTGTTCAACCTGGTCAATGGCGATGGGATCACGGTGGGCGACCAGATTGCCCGGCATCCTGGGGTCGACATGGTGTCGTTCACCGGCTCCAACGTGGCGGGTGTCGCGGTGTCCAAGGCGGCGGCCGATACGGTGAAGCGGGTGTCGCTGGAGCTGGGCGGCAAGTCAGCCAATCTCATCCTCGAGGATGCTGATTTCGACGCGGCGGTGCGCCATGGCGTCAGCGCGTGCATGCGTAACAGCGGCCAGTCGTGCAATGCGCCAACGCGGTTGCTGGTGCCTCGCCATCGTCAGGAACGGGCCATCGAGATCGCGCGGGAGGTTACTGCCCGGGTGTGCTTCGACGACAGCGACCCTGCCACGAGCATGGGGCCGCTGGCCAATGCTGCGCAGTACCTGCGGGTCCAGGGCATGATCGGGGCAGCCATGGCGCAGGGCGCTCGGCTGGTCTGTGGCGGTGTTGGTCGCCCGGGAAATGCTACGGCGGGGTATTTCGTCCAACCCACCGTGTTTGCGGATGTCACTTCGGACCTGGCGATTGCCCGCGAGGAAGTGTTCGGCCCGGTCCTTGCGATCATGCCGTATGACACCGAGGAACAGGCCATTGCCCTGGCCAATGACAGCGCTTATGGGCTGTCTGGCTATGTGACGGCGGGTGATGTGCAACGTGCCCGAAGCATGGCCCGCCGCTTGCGAACCGGCATGGTTCACCTCAATGGCTGCAAGGCTGACAACGGTGCGCCGTTTGGCGGGTACAAGCAGTCCGGGAATGGGCGGGAGTGGGGGATCCACGGATTTGAAGAGTATCTAGAAACGAAATCGATCTTCGGTTACGCGGCGGATTGAACAGGCGCGTACTGAAAAGCCGCCTCTGGTTTATCTGGGCATCCATTGCGTAGGCATGCCCGGATCTTGCCCATGCGTTGCCTGGTGTCCGGCATCAGGCCGGCGACCTGGGAAGAGCCCGCGCGGCACCGATCCTTGATATCTGCACCCCCATCCGTTATAGATAAAAAGGAAACCATAAAGAAAAGAGGCCTTTGCAGCCCCCATGCACGAGATCACACGTATCGTCCGCCCTTCAGGCCCCCATTTTGCGCACCGCGCGGGTGGATACGGGCCGAACCCCATGATGCCTTCCCCGCTTTCGACCCTCTTCCACGTATTGTCGATTCCGCCAAGCAAGTTCTTGCTGGCCCAGATGCGCAAACGCCCCGTCCCTCCACCTGCACCGTAGCGCCTGAATTTCACCACCCCGGCCTTTTTGCCGTTCGGGGGTGGCGAGCCTTTGCTTTTTTTCAGCGTTCAACTGTTCAGGAATCACTATGACTCTTCGTGTCGCTATCATCGGTGCCGGCCCGTCCGGCCTTGCGCAACTGCGTGCCTTCCAATCCGCCCATGCACAGGGCGCCCCTATGCCCGAAATCGTCTGCTTCGAAAAGCAGGCTGACTGGGGAGGGATGTGGAACTACACCTGGCGCACTGGCCTGGACCAGCATGGCGAACCCGTGCATGGCAGTATGTACCGCTACCTGTGGTCCAACGGCCCCAAGGAGTGCCTCGAATTCGCCGACTACAGCTTTGATGAACACTTTGGGCGGCCGATCTCCTCGTACCCGCCGCGTGAGGTGCTGTGGGACTACATTCAAGGCCGTGTGAAAAAGGCCGGAGTGCGGGACTACATTCGCTTCAATACTGCGGTCAAGAACGTCAGCTTCGATGAAAACACCCGCGAGTTCACCGTTAGCGCCCACGACTACGGCCTCGGCCAAGGTGTTGAGCAGGTGTTCGATTATGTCGTAGTCGCCAGCGGGCACTTCTCCACCCCGCACGTGCCTGACTTCGAAGGCTTCGAGCGTTTCGCCGGGCGAATCCTGCACGCCCACGACTTCCGCGAAGCAATGGAATTCAAGGGAAAGGACTTGCTGATCGTCGGCAGCAGCTACTCGGCCGAAGACATCGGCTCGCAGTGCTACAAGTACGGCGCGCGCTCGATCACCACGGCCTACCGCACCCAGCCAATGGGCTACAAATGGCCCAAGGGCTGGGAAGAGCGCCCGCAACTGGTGCGCGTCGAAGGCGACCTGGCGTTCTTCGCCGACGGCTCGCACAAGCGCGTGGATGCAATCATTCTGTGCACCGGCTACCAGCACCACTTCCCGTTCCTGCCCGATGAGCTGACCCTCAAGACCAACAACCGCCTGTGGCCTGCCGGCCTGTACCAGGGCGTGGTGTGGGAGCAGAACCCTCAGCTGATCTACCTGGGCATGCAGGACCTCTGGTACAGCTTCAACCTGTTCGATGCCCAGGCCTGGTTTGCACGCGACTATATGCTGGGGCGGATCCAGCTGCCGTCGAAGACGGACATGCTCGCCGACAGTGAGCGCTGGCGCGAAGACGAGGAGCGTCTGGAAACCACTGCCTCGATGTATGAGTTCCAAGGCCGATACATCAGACATCTGATCGAGCAGACGGATTATCCGAGCTTGGACATCGATGCGGTGAACCGCATCTTCCTGCAATGGAAGAATGACAAGAAGCACGACATCATGGGTTACCGGGATAAATCGTACCGTTCGGTTATCACGGGCACCCAAGCGGTGCCACACCATACCCGTTGGATGCAGGCGATGGACGACTCGCTGCAGGAGTACTTGCGCGAGACGGACGGCAGTAAGGGGGAAATAAAGGCCTTGGCGCGTTCAAGTCAGGGCTGAGCCAGCCGCGTTACATCCACCACCGGCAGTCGGCCGCGCCGCGCAGCCTCCAGACCTTGCGCGCTGTCCTCGAACACCAGGCAGCGCTCTGGAGGCAGCCCCAGTTGCTGGGCAGCCTGCAGATGGATGGCGGGGTCAGGCTTGGCCTTGCCGACGTCGTCGAACGTCACGATGGCGTCGAACAGCTCGACCAACCCCAGCGCGGCCAGTGAGTGCAAGACGATCTCGCGAGAGCCGCTGGACGCTACGGCCATGGGTTTGACACCCGCGAACCGTCTGGCGATGGCCGACACCTGGGTGAGTTCGCGCAAGTGCCGCGACAGGTTGGCCAGGTAGTGCTGGCGCATCGTCGCCACCACCCTGGGGCGATCCAGCGTGACCTGGTTGCTGTGCTCGAACTGCTCCATCAACTGTGTCTCGCACAACCCGCAGCGGTCAGCGTGCCATGCCGTGTCCATGACCTTGCCAGACGCTGCAAAGGCCGCGCGCCAGGCGTCGGCATAGGCGGGCAGGCTGTCTACCAACGTCCCGTCGCAGTCGAAGATCAGGCCGTCGGCGGCCTGCAGCAGCGTTTCCAGTTGAGGCTGCGACATCATGGCGCTTCCGCCTCCCCCGGGTAACGGGTTTGCAGCACCACCGCCAGGGCATCCGGGCGCCAGAACTCCTGGTCGAATTCCACCGGTTGGCCGCGTTCGCCGAAGCTCAGGCGCTCCAGGTAGAAACTGCTCGACCCTGGAGAAACCTGCAGCAGGTCGGCTTGAAAATCGTTCATCGTCTCCGGGTGCATGCACAGCTCGCTGCGCGATTGCACGCGGCCAAAGCGCTCGCGCAGCAGGGCGGTCAGCGAGGTATTGAGGTCGGCGTCGAGCAAGCGGGGGCACCAGTCGGCCACCAGCACGTTGCATTCCAGCAGCACCGGGCGTTGATCGACCCAACGGCGGCGCTGCAGGTAGAACACCGGCTCCTCCGGATGCTCCAGGCCCATGCGCTTGGCCAGCCAGGCCCCGGCCGGGCGGCGCTCGGCGTGCAGGCATTCGGTGCGTGGCGTACGGCCCTGGGTGGCGACGTACTCCATGAAGCCGGTGATGCCGGTCGGGTCGTAGCGGATGCGCGGCGGGCTCACATACCAGCCGCGACGGTCTTGACGGTAGATGACGCCGTCGGTTTCCAGCAGTTGCAATGCCTGGCGCAGGGTCACACGGGTGCAGCCGAAACGCTCGGCCAGTTCCCGTTCTGCGGGCAGCTTGCTGTCGGCGGGCAGGCATCCTTTGGCCAGGTCGCTGGCCAGTTGATCGCGGATGCGCAGGTAATGGGGCTGGGTGGCGCGCCAGCTGGTCTGGGGTTGCGATTCGCTGACGAACGAGGTGCGCAACGGGTTCATGGCAACACCTCAGCGCCCGTGGGCAGCGTGCGCTGCTGAGCCTGCAGCTCGCTGCGCCAGGCCAGCAGGCCATAGGTGGCCAGTATCACGAATCCGGCGTACAGCGCTGCGGTGAGTTGCAGGTCCTTGAACAGAAACAACCCAACGTAGGCGCTGTCGAGCACGATCCACAACGCCCAGCTGGCGACATACTTGCGCGCCGCCCAGAAGCTGGCCACCAGGCTGAGCGCGCTCAGCAGTGCGTCGATCCATGGCGCCGAGGCATCGGTGTAGCGCTGCATGAGGGCACCCAGCAGGACCGCGCCGGCAAGCCCCACCGCGAGGCTGACGAGCGCCTCGCGACGTGGCAGACGGTGGACCCCGACCTTACCGGCGGCGCTGTAACCTTGGCTCCAGCGCCACCAGCCGTAACCCTGCAGCACGGCAAAGATCAGTTGCAGCAGCATGTCGCAATACAACTTCACCTCGAAGAAAATCCAGGCGTAAAGCAGCACGGCGACCACGCTCACCGGCCAGCACCAGCGAATGCGTTGGGTGGTCAGCCACACGCCGAGGATGTTGAACAGCACGGCAATGATTTCTAAGGTTGACATGGGCGCCTCCTCGGCAGCGTCAATACTGGGGCTTCAAGGCTTTGTGCTTGAAGGCGCGTTTCTGTTGCTCCGACAACCCGTCGCGCCCTTGGTAGGGCGCGCTGTACCAGCTGCCATAGGTGGGGTTGGGGAGCAGAAACCAGCGCTCCCCCAACCAGGCGAAGTAGGGGCGGGCGGCGTCGAGCTTGGCCTGTTGGCTGCCGGGGGTGGCCATGAAGTCGCCGAAGCTGTCGCCCAGTTGCATCAGCACGCGGGCCTGCGTGCCCACCCAATGCCGGCGGCAGGTCTTGTCTGAACCGCTGGCCTGGCACCCGCCGATGGCGGTGCCCGCCGTGAGGATCTGGGCGCTGCTGTCGATCGGGAAACCGACGCGGCGCAGATTTTCCAGGGTCGCCTGCTCCTGGCCAGGTTCACGGTTGGTCAGGTAGTACGGCGTGATCCCACGCCGCGCCGCAGCCTGCAGGAAGTCAACGGCGCCGGGCAGGGCCGGGGCCTTGGCGCTATCCACCCACTGGTACCAGGCGCTGTAGTCATACGGGCGGTCGGCGAGAATCGCCCGGGCGTTGAGCCCAATGTTGTCCAGCAGGGTTTCGTCGATGTCGATGATCACTGCCGGTGGCAAGCCCTGCAGCGCGCGCGGTGCTTGTGCCAATGCATCCCAGGTCGGGTCGGCCAAGGCCTGGTCCAGGTGCCGGGTGGCACTGGCGTAGGCCTGGCGGAACAGCAAGTCGTGCTCCACTGACGTCTGGGTCCAGAGCACCGCGTCGAGTTGGTCGTTGGCAGGTGCGTTCTGTTGGCAACCAGTGAGTAGCATCGCCAACAGGGCGGCAAGCAGCGGGACGGGCCGGTTCATGGCGATTCCTCAGAAGCTCACGGTGGCGGACAGGCGGGCGGTGCGCGGGGCACCCTGGAACAGGTAGCCGTCGCCCAGGTATTCGCCCACATCGCGCCAATAGCGCTTGTCGAAGAGGTTGTCCACGGTCAGGCGCAGGACGGTTTCGTACCCCTCGACGTCCAGGGTGTAGCGTGCGCCGGCATCGAATACCGTGTAGCCATCGACCTTCACGTTGCCTGCCTGGCTTGCATACTTGCTGGCGCTGTAGCGCAGGCCACCGAGCAGGGCCAGGCCTTTGATGCTGGCGATACTGTAGTCGGCGTGCAGGCTGGCGCGCACTTTCGGGACGTTGATCGCCTGGTGCCCTTCGTAGCTGTCGGTGCCGCTGTCCTCGACCCGGGCGCGGATCGCCGCGGCACTGGCCGCTACCTGCAGTTGCTCGGTCAGGTGCCCGCTGGCGGAAAGCTCGAGGCCAATGTTTTCCTGTTCGCCTTGTTGCACGAACGTGAAGCTGCCATCGCCATTGGGCCGCGAATACTGGTAGGCCTTGCTGATGCGAAACAGCGCGGCGCCCAAGCTCAGGCCCTGCCAGTCACGCTTGGCGCCCACTTCCAGTTGGCGCGAAACGGTGGGAGGCAGGATCTCGTCGGCGTTGGTGGTGAACCACGCCGCTTCGCCGCCCAGGGACAAGCCCTTGCTGTAGCTGGTGTACAGCGAGATGTCTGGGCGAGGCTTGTAGATCAGCGCGACATTGGGCAGGAACTCGGCACGCTGGGTATGGCGGGTGGTATTGCCGTCGATGTCGAAGGTCTTTTCGTCCAGGCGCACCTGGCGGCCCCCCACAATGGCCTGCCAGTGGTCGCCATAGCTCAGCCGGTCGGTGAAGAACAGCCCGTACTGGCGGCTGTCCAGGCGCCGATAGGTGTGGCCAAGCGGCTCGGTGGTGGGCGCAAAGTCGGGCACGGGCTGGTAGATGTTGGCGGTGCCCACCCATTCGTTGACCGAGTCGCGGCGGTCGACGATGCGGCGCAAGGCGCTGCTGCCGACGGTCAGTTCATGCTGCAGCGGGCCGCTGTCGAAGCGCCCGTTCAGGGCAGCCTGAAGCTCGTCGTTGCGGCGGGTATCGTCGGGGTTGCGGAAGTCATAGACATCGTAGTCGCCTTCGGGGCTGAAGTAGTTCGGCACGGCGGAACCGGCGCAGCTTGCGGCGCCATAGCAGCCCCAGGCGAAGGCGCTGTAATCGTCGATCACCACGCGGCTGCGCGAAGCGCTGACGTTGGCGCTCCAGTTGTCGTCGAAGCGGTACTCGAAGCGGCTGCCCAGGTTGAGCGAGTCGATGCCCACCGGTTTGGACCAGCGCTGATCGGCCAAGCGGTCCTTGGGGTCGATGCCGTGGGGCACCACGCTGCCGCCGAGCAACTGGTAGCCCGGTACCGAGCGCTGCTCGCGGGTCTGGTACTCGGCATCCAGTTGCAACAGGGCGGCGTCGGTGATGTTCCAGTCAACGGCCAGGGAGGCGAAATCGCGTTTGCCGTCGGAGTTGTCGACATAGGAGCGGATGTCTTCGTGGGCGAAGTTGGCACGTACCCCCAGGCGTTGCTCGCTGTCGATCCAGCCACCAAGGTCGGTGGCAATGTAGCGCTCGCCCGATTCGTTGCTTGCCACGGTGACCGAGCGGACGTTCTGCGGGCGTTTGGTGACGTAGTTGACCAGCCCACCGGGCTCGGAAACACCACTTTGCAAGCCGGCAAGGCCTTTGAGCAGTTCGACCTGCTGCTTGTTTTCCAGTGCGACGTTCTGCTCGCCGGTGATGGTGCTGCCGTTGATCTTGTAGCTGTTGGCGGCACTGAGGGAAAAGCCGCGGACCACGAAGTTTTCATAGTAGCCGATCGGTGCATAGCTTTCGCCGGTCGACGCGTCGTTGCTGAGCACTTCGCTGAGCAACCTGGCCTGGCGATCCTTGAGCAACTGCTCGGTGAACACCGCGACCGAGGCTGGCGTATCAAGCAGCGGCGCTTCGCCGAAGCCACCCACCGACGCTGATGTGGCATGGTAGCTGTCGATTTGCTCGCCGGTTACGGTGACGGTCTCCAGCAGGGTGCTGTCCGCCCAGGCCAGGGCTGGGCTCAGTGACAGACTCAGCAGCCCCAGCGCGAGGCCGTGGCGGTGTTGCAGGGACAAGGATGAAGCCATGAACAAACTCCTGGGTGACCAGCGGCGTGGCACCGAAAAACGGGTAAACGTGTGCCCGCGAAGGTGCGCGCACGTGGCGGCGACGGCATCGTCGAGCTGGCTTTTGAAGGGGGTGAAACCTCAGGTCGGAGTTGCTCCGGTGGTCATTGGCAACGCAGGGTCGGCAGCCCATTCCTGCAGCGAGCCGTCGTAGATCGAAACGATCTGGCGCCCCAGGCGTGTAAGGGCCAGGGCCGTGGCGGCGGCGGAGATGCCGCCGCCACAATAGAGAATCAGCGGTTGGTCGCCTTCGAGCAGCGCTGGCCCGAGCGCTGCGGCCAACGCTTCGGGGGGTAGGTAGCGCCCCTGGTCGTCAAACAGCCCCCGCGCTGGCCGGTTGAGGCTGCCGGGGATGTGGCCGCGTCGAGCATAACGGGTCACGGCGCTGCCCTCGAACAGCCCTTGGGAAAGCGCGCAGATCAGCGTACCTGGGGCCTGCCCATTGGTCACTGCCAGCACGTCCTCGCGGCTGGCCCAATACCCTGCCTGCACAGTCAACGCCGCTGGCGAACCCGGCGCCTTGCCTGGTGCTTTCGTACCTTGGGCGAGGGGCAGGTTGGCTTGGCGCCAGGCCTTCAGCCCGCCGTCGAGCACTGCGGCGCGCACGCCCAGGCTGCGCAGCATCCACCACAGGCGCGCTGCCCAGAAACCGTCATGTCGGTCATAGACCACGATCTGCCGCGCCTCGGCGATGCCCAGGCGCCCCAATGCCTCACGAGCAGCCGCCAGCGCAGGGACGGCGAAGCTGTAGCCCGCCGAGGTATCGGCCAGGTCGCCGGTCAGGTCAGCATGCCGAGAGGTCGGGATATGCTCGGCAAGCCATGCGCGATAGCCACTGGCGACACGGTAGTCACCGTCGAACTGGGCGGCGGCCAGCTCCACGCTGGCGTCCAGCACCACCAGCCCGGGTTGTTCCAGAGCCTGTTGCAGTGCGTTGGGTGAAATGAGGATGTCGGGCATAGGGAGTCCTGTCAGCGCGTGCGTGCGATCCGGTCCAGATGACCCAGCAGGCGCACGCCTTCGCTGTCGCCAAACCACTGGCCATGGCCGATCAGGAACTGGTGATAGGCGATGTCGGCATTGCTGCGCGATTCGACGATGCCCTGGAAGTAATCGATTTCCGCAAGGGCGAAATCTACATGCACCAGGGGTAACAGCGCTTTGAGCGTGAGTAGATCGGCGTGTGTCAGCGGCCGTTGACTGTGGTAACCGGCCAGCAGTGCATCGACAGCGTCGAGGTCGGCTGCGGCGCGCCCCCCTGTGTCGAGTTCAAGCCAGGGAATGCAGTTGCGTTCCACCGCAGTGGCCAGGTCGAACAGGGCGAAGGTCAGGTCGCTCAGGCCGAAGTCAAGGATGCTCTGCACCTGCTCTTTGCTGCCCGGTTCGGTCCAGAGCAGGTTGGAGGCATGCCAGTCGTTGTGGGTCCACAGGGCAGGCTGGTGCTTGAGCAGCGGCAGCAGGGCGCGATGATGGGGCAGGTACAGTTCGCCCAGCGCCTGCTGCCAGTCTTTACCCGCAAGGTAGTGGCCCAGCGCAGGGCGCTGTGCCAAGGCGTTTTCGATCGAGGCCAACGGTGCGCTGTCACCCAACAGGCGCAGGTTGGCAACCAGCACCGGCGTGCGCCGGGCTGGCGCGGCAAAGCCTTCAGCGGCCTGGTGCAGGCGAGCGAGGGCGGCGCCCGCTGCGTGGGCGTGCTGCAGGGTAAGGAACGGTGTCCACGACAGTGCGTCACGGTACAGGTCCCGGCCCTGTGCGAGCGGCAGTACCTCGTAGGTCCATTCACCCAGGGCCACCACGCTGCTGTCGTTGCGGTCGAGCAAGGGGGTGACCACGGGGGCGCCACGCTGCTTCAGGTACTGAACGAAGCGGTGTTCCTCCAGCAGCCAGGCAGGCTGGCGAACGCTGCGGTGGTGGCGCTTGACGAACAGCTCGCCCTGCTGCGTGCGCACCTGCGCGGCCGCCGAGAAGGGGCGAGGGCTGTGCCAGTGCAGTGGCTCCACGGCGCCGATCCGGGGGAAGTGCTGCAGCACGTCTTCCACATCCGCTTGGGACAGCGCAGGCCAATCGGCTTGCACAGGTTGCAACCCCATGCCATGGGCGATACGCGATGGCTCGGTCATGCCTGCGGCTCCCTGAGGTAACGGTTGCTGGTGGCCCCGCGCCAAGCATCAGCGTCGGCCAGTACGCCATGGTCGTGCAACCACTGGGCGTAGGGCGCGATCAGCTCCTCGCGCTGCTGGCCCCAACGCTGCTCGTGCAGCCAGGTTGGTGCGATGTGTTGTAGCGATTGGCTGAGCAGCGCCCGCGGGAAGTAAGGTGTGGCCGCCTCATAGGCGTCCAGGGCGCTCTGCGGGTCCTCGGCCGCTGCGCGAAAGCCACGCTCGGTGGCGGCGAGGAAGGCGCGGGCAGTCTCGGGGTTGTCCTCGAACCAGCTTTGCAGGCCGCCCAGCAGATAGCTGTGGTAGCGCGGTGCGCCGATGGTGTCGACCGGCCATACCACGCGGCGCTCAGGCGAGACAGGGCTGTCCATCAACGCTTCCCAGGCCCAGTAGCCACCGAAACTGGCGTGGGCAATGCCCGCAGCCAGGTCTTCGGGGCGTAGCTCGCGCACTTTGCTGTCAACGATGATGACGGCATCCGGGTCGCCACCATCGGCGGCCACCAGATGGCGGACCATCGCCAGGCCCCGCGGCGTGGGGTTGAGTGCCAGGCGCTTGCCTGCGAGGTCCCTCGGGCGGCGAATGCCGAAGTCGGTCAGTGTCTGGATCGACTCCAGGCCGCTATGGTTGATCGCCGCGACGCCCAGCAGCGGCTGCCCGAGGCTGCGCCGGACCAACAAACGGTTGCTGGGAAACACACCAACATCGGCGTGGCCGTTGAGCAGGTGCTCCAAGGTGTCGCCATGGAAGGGGTCCGGCACAACCAACTGCACCGACAAACCGGCGTCCTGATACCAGCCACGCTCTCGTGCGAGGTAAAACCCGGCCGAGTTGGGCCAGGGATGAAAATATTCCAGCATTACCCGTACAGCGATCATCCTGTCTTGCTCCTTGGTGCCCTCAGGGCTCATGGAGCAGATTTAACGGTTAGGTATCTGGTATATACCAATATTGATCCGTGCTATTTATATTCCTTAACTGAATAATATGCACGGGTTTATATCTTTTTGGCTGGATGCCTTGGGGCGCGTACTGGTGCTGGTGCGGTGAGCTGATAGCCTCAGCGGTTTCAGCGTTGCGGGAATGCACCCCACATGACCAGGGAAGCATTCTTTCGCGTGGTCCTGGCCTGTATTTCGGCCAGGCCGCAATCCGATTGAACGATTCAGCACCCTGCACCGTCGGTACTTCCAGGTCTTTCGCATTTGGAGGCATTACCGATGAAGTATCGCACCCTAGGCAACACCGGCCTGCTTGTATCTGAACTGGTGATCGGCACGGTCCCGTTCGGTGGCCGTGGCGCATTCGAGAAAACCGGCAGCGTCGACGTGCCCCTGGCCAGGCGCATGTTCGACATGGCCTTCGACGCCGGTGTAAACATGGTCGACACGGCGGACCTGTACTCCCACGGGTTGGCGGAAGAAATCGTCGGCAAAGCGCTGGCTGAGCGTCGCCCGTCCATCATCCTGGCCACCAAGGCACGCAGCCCGATGGGCGACAACCCCAACGACAGCGGCGCTTCGCGCTACCACCTGATCCGCGCCTGCGAGGCCAGCCTCAAGCGCCTGGGCACCGACCATATCGACCTGTACCAGGTTCACAACTGGGATGGCATCACGCCTGTGGAAGAGACCTTGTCGGCGCTGGAGCACCTGGTGCAAAGCGGCAAGGTGCGTTACTTCGGCACGTCCAACTACACCGCCTGGCAGATGATGAAAACCCTCGGCAGCGCCCGGCTCAATGGCTGGCAGCAGCCGGTTTCCCAGCAGATCTACTACACCCCCGAGGCCCGTGAGGCAGAGTACGAGCTGTTGCCGATGGCGCTGGACCAAGGCATCGCCACGCTGGTGTGGGGGCCGTTGGGGGAGGGGTTGCTGACCGGCAAGGTTCGCCGTGGGCAACAGACACCGCCCGGCACGCGCCAGGGCAATGACTGGCCAGAACCTTATGTGCATGACAGGGAGCGTGCGTACGACATCATCGAGGCGCTGATCGAGGTGGGGCAGCGGCATGGCTGTTCGCCGGCGCGGGTATGCCTGGCCTGGCTCAAGGACCGCCCGGGCATTACCAGCGTGATCACGGCGGGGCGTACGGCCGAGCAGTTGCACGATAACCTGCAGGCGGCGGAGCTGGTGCTGACGCCCAAGGATCAAGCGCAGCTCGAACAGGTGACACGGATCGCGCCGCAGTATCCGTATTGGCACCGGATTGCGGCGCAGATGGACCGGATCGATCCGGCCGAGGCAGCGTTTATCGAGCTGCATCGGGAGACGATGAAGCAGCACAAACAGTAATGGCTGCAGGGGGGGCGTCGGCATCGTTGACGTGCCAAGACGCCCCTCACGGCGTCGGTGACAGCTCATGCTCAAAGGGCAGGTCGGGCCCCACCCGCGAACAGGTGACCGCCGCCGCGCGTATGGCATAGCCGAGTATCATGTCGACCGTGTCGCGGTCCAGCCGGCCCACGCCCTCTGGCGTGTCGGCACCCAGCCGTGCCAGGCAGGCCAGTACCGCCGCCTGGAAGGTATCTCCCGCCCCCACCGTATCGCGCACCGGCAGCGAGGCATCCGCCGCTCGCTGCCATGAGCCGTGCGCGCAATGCACGCTGGCGCCGTCGGCGCCATGGGTGATGAACACCAGCCGACACCGGGTGTTCAGCCATTCACGCGCCACCGCTGCCGCGTCGCGCTCTGGGTAGAGCAGCGCCAGGTCTTCCTCACTGGCTTTGATCAGATGCGCATGCCCGGCAAACGCTTCGACTTGCCTGCGCCACAGCGTCACATCCGGCTGCGGGTTGAGGCGTACGTTCGGGTCCAGGCTGATCAAACGCTGGTCGCGTTCGCGTTCAACCAGCGCCATCAGCGTGTCGGCCACCGGCGTCACCACCAAGGTATACGAGCCTACATGCAACCCCCGCACGCGCTCATCCAACACCGGCAGATGCTCCAAGCGCACCTGCCGGTCAGCGCAGCCTTCGCCGCGAAACTGGTAGTGCGCCGAGCCGTTTGCATCCAGGCCGACCATGGCCAGGGTCGTTGGGGCATCGCTTGTTACCAGGAACCCGCTGTCCACGCGTTCCTCGTCCAGCACCCGACGCAGCCGGGCGCCAAGGTAGTCGCTGGATAGCCCGCCGAAGAACGCCGCGTCCACGCCCAGGCGGCGCAGGCCGACGGCGACGTTGAACGGCGAGCCACCGGCAATGGCGGTAAAGCCTAGCTCGCCGCTGCGGCGGCTGCTTTGCAAGCTAAAGACATCGAACAGGGCCTCGCCACACACCAGGTACATGAAGTTCTCCAAAAAAATGAGGGCAGTTGCCGGCGATCACCGCACTGGCAGCTGTTCCCGGTAGCGTTGATAGACGGCCTCGTACGCGGCCTGTTGCGCCGGGCGGGGCTGCGTGCGGGTAGTGGGGTCGAGGTCCACGCAGCGCTGACACAGCGCCTGAAGACTGTCGCCCTGGCCGAGCTGGCGGCCCAGGCTCCAGGCCGCCTGGATAGCCGCCCCCAGCGCCGCGGCTTCGGTCTGCCGGGGGCAGACCACCGGTAGACCGAGCAGGTCGGCGAGCACCTGGCGCCACAGTGGGCTTTTCGCCGCGCCACCGACCAGGCGAATTTCGCTGCCCTGCAGGCCGCTGGCACGCAGCAGGTCCAGGCCATAGCGCAGGTTGAAGCAAGTGCCTTCGAGCACGGCGCGGCAGAGGTTGGCACGGGTCAGGTTGGTACTGGTCATGCCGTGCAGGCTGGCACTGGCGTTGGGCAGTGCCGGTACGCGCTCGCCCTCGAAGAACGGCAGCATCAGCAGGCCATCGGCGCCGATCGGGGCTTGGTCGGCGAGGGCGGTGAATTGCGCCAGGTCCAGCGCCAGCAGGTCGCGTACCAGGGCGCAGGCGCTGGTCAAATTCATGGTGCAGATCAGCGGCAACCAGCCGCCACTGGAGGCGCAGAAGGTCGCCACTTCGCCTTGGGGGCTGACCTGGGCATGATCGGCATAGGCCGCCAGTGTGCCGGAGGTGCCCAGGCTCAGGGTGATCATGCCCGGGGCGATGTTACCCGTGCCAATGGCACCGAGCATGTTGTCGCCGCCGCCGCTGGCCACCCAGGCCTGTGGGCTCAGACCGAGGGCCGCCGCCGCGTGTTCGCGTAACGTACCGACGCACTCACCGGGGGCGAGCAGTTCGGGCAGCGCCGCCACCAGGTGCTCGCCCGGCTCGATGTGTTGCAGCACGTCGGGCGCCCAGGTTCTGCGGCGCACGTCGAAATAGCCGGTGCCGGAGGCATCGCCAAGCTCACTGCAGGCGCGGCCGGTCAGCCAGTAATTGAGGTAGTCGTGCGGCAGCAGGATGTGGGCCAGGCGCGCGAACAGCGCGGGGAAATGGCGCTTGCTCCACAGCAGCTTGGACACGGTGTAACCCGGTGCGATCACCAGCCCCAGCCGTTCGAGCGAGCCTTGTGCACCACCGAGTGCGTCGAGCAGTTCCTGGCTCTCAGGCGCGGTCTCGGTGTCGCACCAGAGCTTGGCCGGGCGCAGCACCTGGCCTTGGGCGTCGAGCATCACCAAACCATGTTGCTGGCCGGACACCGCCAGTGCACGGATCGCATGGCCATCGACGCCGGCCTGGTGAAGGGCACCGGCCACCGCTGTGCGCAGGGCGGCCAGCCAGTCGGCCGGGACCTGCTCGCGGCGGCCATCGCGGCCGTGCGGGGGCGCATGGGCGGCGCTGCCCAGGCCCAGCACCTGGCCGCTGCCGGCGTTCAGCAACAGGGCCTTGGTGCCTTGGGTGCCGCAGTCGATGCCGAGGAACAGTCCGTCCATGTTGTCGCGCTCCAGGTCAGCCGCCGAGGACTCGGCGCAGGGTTTCACTCACGCCTACTTCGCGCAAGCTGTCGTACTGGCGCTCGAAGGCGCTGACGAAGGCCTTGGACGTGGGAATGGCGGTGCCGAAGATCGCCTCGTCGCCCAGCACCCGGGCGGCCAGGCCGTCGCGTTGCACCACCCGCGCCTGGCAGTCTGCGGCGCGTGGATCGGGGACGGCGTAGGCCGTACCGTTTTCGTCCACCCCGCGCAGGTAAACGGCCCAGGCCGCCACCACCAGGGCTACGCGGTCCAGCGCTTGGCCGTCCGCGATCAGGCGGTTGGCGGTGGGCACGATGAACTTGGGGAACTTCGAAGAGCCGTCCGAGCACACCCGCTCCAGTTGGTCGGCGATGGCACGGTTGGCGAAGCGTTCGGTAAGGCTGTCCTTGTAACGCGCCAGATCGATCCCCGGCACCGGGGCGAGCTGCGGGGTCACGTCCAGGTCCATGAAGGTGCGCATGTAGCGGCGCAGCAGCGGGTCCTCGAGGGTTTCGTGGACAAAGCGGTAACCCTGCAAGAAGCCCAGGTAAGTCAGCGCCAGGTGGCTGCCGTTGAGCAGTTTGATCTTCATCGCTTCATAGGGTGTGACGTCGTCGGTGAACTGCACGCCAACCTTCTCCCAGGCTGGGCGCCCGGCAACGAACTTGTCTTCCACCACCCACTGCAGGAACGGCTCGCACACCACTGGCCAGGCATCCTCCACGCCATGGCGATCAAGCAGTTGCTGACGGTGGGCTGGGCTGGTCATCGGGGTGATACGGTCGACCATGGCGTTGGGGAAGCTGACGTGGCCGTCTATCCACTGCGCCAGGTCGTGGTCGAGCAGGTGGGCGAAGGCCAGCAGGGCCTTGCGCGCTACCGCGCCATTGTGTGGAAGGTTGTCGCAGGACATCACGGTAAAGGGCCCTGTACCCGCCTCGCGGCGACGGCGCAGCGCTTCGCAGAGGTAGCCGAAAACGCTGCGTGGAGCCTGTGGGTTGGCCAGATCGTGCTCGATCAGCGGCAGGTCGGCGCGGAACTCGCCGGTGCTGTCGTCGATGCAGTAGCCGCCTTCGGTGATGGTCAGCGAGACGATGCGGATACCGGGCTCGGCCAGTTTGGCCAGCAGCGCTTGGGCGCCGTCCTCGGCCAGCAGCATGCCGTTGAGGGCGGCAATCACCCGCACCTCGGTACCGGGGGCATCGCCCAACTCGAACAGGGTGTACAGGTAATCCTGTTCGGCCAGGGCGTCGCGCATGGCACGGTCCTCGCTGCGCAGGCCGGCGCCGCAGATCGCCCAGTCGAGGCCTTCGCCGCGGTTCATCAGGGCGTCGGTGTAGGCCGCCTGATGAGCCCGATGGAAGCCGCCGACGCCGATGTGCACGATGCCCTGGCGCAAGTGCGACGGGTCATAGGTAGGGCGGGCGACCGTGGCCGCCAGCAGCCCGAGGTTGTGCGTGTTGAGTTTCATCCTGGGTATCCTTGGACGGCGGCTTCAGGCCGCCTGTTGCAGTCGTTTGTCGAGGGCCTGGCCGTTGCTGTCGAACAGGTGGCAGTGGCTTGGGTCGAAAGCCAGTTCCAGCGGCTGGCCAAAGCCCGGCGCGAAATCGCCGCGCACACGCACGGTGAGCATTTCCCCGGAGGCTGCGCGCACATGGCAATAGCTGTCGCTGCCCAGGCGTTCGCTGACGTCGGCAATCACCTGCAGCGTGCCGGGCTGCCCTTGGTCGGCGCTGTTGATGCT
This sequence comes from Pseudomonas sp. NBRC 111131, assembly GCF_001320525.1. NCBI lineage: Bacteria > Pseudomonadati > Pseudomonadota > Gammaproteobacteria > Pseudomonadales > Pseudomonadaceae > Pseudomonas > Pseudomonas sp. NBRC 111131. The sequence continues at coordinate 41,981 of NZ_BCBH01000014.1, forward strand.
CAGGTGCTCGGGGCGGATGCCCAGGGTTACCGGGCTGCCGGTGGCCAGGGTGCCTGCGCACAGGGGCAGGCCGATACGTGCGCCGCACTCCAGGGCGACCTCGCACTGGTTGCCCTGGTTGCGGCTCAGGTGGCCGCGCAAGAAGCCCATCTTCGGCGTGCCCAGAAAGCCTGCGACGAACAGGTTGGCCGGGTGGTGATACAGCTCCAGCGGCGAGCCGACTTGCTCGATACGCCCACCGTTGAGCACCACCACCTTGTCGGCCAGGGTCATCGCCTCGACCTGGTCGTGGGTCACGTAGATCATGGTGGCGGCCAGCTCCTGATGCAGGCGCGCCAGTTCCAGGCGCATCTGCACCCGCAGGGCGGCGTCGAGGTTGGACAGCGGCTCGTCGAACAGGAAGATCTTCGGGTTGCGCACGATCGCCCGGCCAATTGCCACCCGCTGGCGCTGGCCACCGGAGAGCTGGCGCGGCTTGCGCTCGAGCAGCGGCTGCAGCTCGAGGATGCGGGCGGCGTTGTCGACCTTGGCCGCCACCTCGCGCTTGCTCACCCCCGCCAGGTCCAGGGCGAACGACAGGTTCTTGCGCACGGTCATGTGCGGGTACAGCGCATAGGTCTGGAACACCATGGCCAGGTCGCGTTTGGCCGGGGCGGTGTCGGTGATGTCGAGGCCGTCCAGGGTGATGGTGCCACTGCTGACCTCTTCGAGGCCGGCGATCAGCCGCAGCAGGGTCGACTTGCCGCAGCCGGACGGGCCGACGAACACCACGAACTCGCGGTCGCGCACGTCCAGGTCGATGCCTTTGATGATGGCGTGGCCATCGAAGCCTTTGTGCAGGTTACGGATCTTCAGGTCAGCCATGTGGAATGTCCTCCGCGGTGGCCGGGGATAAGGATGATTGAGCAGCAACTATGGAGGTGCGGCACTTGCCCCAGCGCCGCCCAAGCGGTTGGGGAGAGCGGTCACAGAGGGTCAGGCGTGCCTGCACAGGCGCCATCATTTGACGGCCCCGAACGAGAGGCCGCGCACCAGTTGCTTCTGGCTGATCCAGCCAAAAATCAGGATCGGCGCGCAGGCCAGGGTCGAGACGGCCGAGAGCTTGGCCCAGAACAGCCCTTCGGGGCTTGAGTAGGAGGCCACCAATGCCGTCAACGGCGCGGCGGCTGCGGAGGTCAGGTTCAGCGACCAGAACGCCTCGTTCCAGCACAGGATCAGTGACAACAGTACCGTCGAGGCCAACCCGCCCCGGGCGATCGGCAGCAGGACCCGGACAATTTCCTGCCAGGTGCCGGCACCGTCCAGGCGCGCGGCTTCTAGGATGTCCACGGGGATGTCCTTGAAGTACGTGTACACCATCCACACCACGATCGGCAGGTTGATCAGGGTGTAGACGATGATCAGTGCCAGGCGCGAGTCGAGCAGGCCGAACTGCTTGGCCAGCAGGTAGACCGGCATCAGCACGCCCACCGGCGGCAGCATCTTGGTCGACAGCATCCACAGCAGCGTGGGCTTGGTGTGGCGGGTCTCGAAGAAGGCCATGGAGTAGGCCGCCGGCACGGCGATGAGCATGCACAGCAACGTCGCCGAGAAGGCGATCAGCACCGAATTCCAGGCATAGGCGAAGTAGTCGCTGCGCGCGTTGATGTGCAGGTAGTTCTCCAGCGTCGGCGTGAAGAACACCTGCGGGGGCGTGGCGAAGGCGTCCAGTTCGGTCTTGAAGCTGGTCAGCAGCATCCAGAAAATCGGGAAGAAGATCACCAGGGCGATGCCCCAGCACAGCAGGCCGAGCAGCGCATCGCGCAGGCGGCGGGTTTGCTTGAGTGTCAGCATGGCGGGCTCCTTAGCTGCGCTCGGTCAGGTTCTTGCCGATCATCCGTACCAGCACGATGGCGGCGATGTTGGCGATCAGCACGGCGATCAGCCCACCGGCCGAGGCCATGCCCACGTCGAATTGCAGCAGCGCCTGGTTGTAGATCAGGTAGGCGAGGTTGGTGGACTCGTAGCCGGGGCCGCCGCTGGTGGTGGTGAAGATTTCGGCGAACACCGACAGCAGGAAGATCGTCTCGATCATCACCACCACGGCAATGGGGCGGGCCAGGTGGGGCAGGGTCAGGTGCCAGAAGATCGCCAGCGGCCCGGCGCCGTCCAGGCGAGCGGCCTCCTTCTGCTCCTGGTCCAGCGACTGCATGGCGGTCATCAGAATCAGGATGGCGAAGGGTAGCCATTGCCAGGAGACGATCAGGATGATCGACAGCAGCGGATAGTGCGCCAGCCAGTCCACCGGTTGCGCGCCGAACAGGCGCCAGACGGCAGCGAGGATGCCCGACACCGGGTGGAAGATCAGGTTCTTCCACAACAGCGCGCTGACCGTCGGCATGATGAAGAACGGCGAAATCAGCAGCACCCTTACCACGCCGCGCCCCCAGAACTCGCCGGCCTCCAGCAGCGCAGCGATGAGCACGCCAAGGATTACGCTGATCGCCAGCACGCTGCCGACCAGGGTCAAGGTGTTCAACGCGCCGGGCAGGAAGCCCGCGTCGGTGACGAAAAAGGCAAAGTTCTCCAGGCCCACAAAGGGGTTATCGCCGGGGTACAGCAGGTTGTAGCGGATCAACGAAAAATACAGGGTCATACCCAGGGGCACGATCATCCACAACAGCAGCAGCGCCACCGAAGGGCTGACCAGGAACCAGCCGGGGCCGACGCGGCGTTTGCCGGTGCGTGGGGCGGCGAGGGTTGGGGTGTCGAGGGCCGAAGTGTTCATGGCGACTCCGTTTGCAGCGAAAAAGGGCGAGCGGCAAGCCGCCACCGCACCGGGGTACGGCGCGGTTACGGCCAGGGGCGGGCTACTTGGGGTAACCGGCGCGCTTCATCTCGCGTTCGGTGGACTGCTGTGCGGCGGCCAGCACCTGGTCGACCTTCATCTGTCCGGTCAGCGCGGCGGAGAACAGCTTGCCGACCTGGGTGCCGATGGCCTGGAACTCGGGGATCGTCACCAGCTGGATACCCACATAGGGCACAGGCTTGAGGGTCGGGTGAGTGGGGTCGACGCGCTTGAGCGATTCCAGCGTCACCTTGGCGAATGGCGCGGCGGCAAGGTATGCATCGCTGTAGGTCGAGGCGCGGGTGCCCGGTGGCACGTTGGCCACGCCTTCCTTGTCGGCCACCAGCTTGCCGTAGGCCTCGGAGGTGGCCCAGGCGCTGAAGGCCTTCGCCGCGTCCTTGGACCTGGAGCTGGTGGGGATCGCCAACGCCCAGGAATACAGCCACGACGCGCCCTTGTCGGTGACCTGCTTGGGGGCGAAGGCGAAGCCGACCTGGTCGGCGACCTTGCTCTGGGACTTGTCGGTGACAAACGAGCCGGCCACGCTGGCATCAACCCACATCGCGCACTTGCCGCTGTTGAACAGCGCAAGGTTTTCGTTGAACCCGTTGCTCGACGCCCCAGGGGGGCCGTACTGCCTGAGGGTATCGACGTAGAAGTTCAGCGCGTTCTTCCATTCGCTGCCGTTGAATTCCGGTTGCCACTGCTCATTGAACCAACGCGCGCCGAAGGCATTGGCCACGGTGCCGATCAGCGCCATGTTCTCGCCCCAGCCGGCCTTGCCGCGCAGGCAGATGCCGTACTGGCCCTGGTCGGGGTGGTTGAGTTTTGCGGCAAATTCGCCAAGCTGGGTCCAACTCGGCTGCTCGGGCATCTCCAGGCCGGCGTTGTGGAACAGGTCCTTGCGGTAGTAGGTGATCGAAGCTTCGGCGTAGAAGGGTAGGGCGTACAGCGTGCCGTTCGCCGACAGGCCATTGCGTACCGAGGGGAACACGTCGTCGAGGTTGTAGTCGGCCGGCAGGTCCTTCATGGGTTCCAGCCAGCCCTTGGCGCCCCACAGCGCGGCTTCGTACATGCCGATGGTCAGCACGTCGAACTGCCCGCCCTGGGTGGCGATGTCGGTGGTCAGGCGCTGACGCAGTACGTTTTCTTCGAGCACGACCCACTTGAGCGCAATCTCCGGGTGCTGCGCTTCGAACACCTTGGCCAGGCGCTGCATGCGGATCATGTCGTTGTTGTTGACCGTGGCGATGGTCAGGGTTTCAGCGGCCTGCGCGTACAGCGGCAGGCTGAGGCAGGCGGCGGCCAGGCAGGCCTTGATCGAGTCGTTCATCTGTGAACTCCCCTTCCGGGCCGGGTGGCGGCGCGGAAGACATTATTGTTTTTGTGTCGCTCGCCGCCGATTACACCGCCCCACGGCGATGCCGACAAAGCCTCGCCTGCACTTTGACTGATACTTTTTTGCGCGGGTGGGTGTCAGTGGTGGTTCTGTTCGGTCAGCCGCTGGGTCACCAGGCTGCGATAGCCGGAGGGGGTCATGCCCTTGAGCTGTTGGAAGCGCCGGTTGAAGTTCGACAGGTTGCTGAAACCGGATTCGAAACAGACTTCCGTCACCGGCAGGTCGCTTTTGGCCAGTAATTCGCAGGATTTGCTGACCCGCAGGCGGTTGACGAACTCGACAAAGCCGCGCCCCGCGGCCTGCTTGAAGAAGCGCGAGAAGTAGGTGGGGGTCATGCCAAGGTGTTCGGCGACTTCGTTCTGGGTCAGGTCCTGGGCGTAGTGCTGGAAGATGTAGTCCACCGCCCGGTTGATGCGCTCGACGTTATGCTCGTCGGCCAACTGCGAGGAGGTGACGGTGGACAACAGCTGGTAATCCTCGCAGGCAGCGAGCTGCTCCATGAGGATAAAAAAGTATCCCAGGCGGGTCATGCCGCGGCTGTCGGCAATACGCTGCAGCAACTGGCGGCTTTCGGCGATCAGCGCCGGGGCACGGAACTCGATGCCATAGCGCGCCCGGGCCAGCAGCGGGGCAAGTTGAGTGAGCTCGGAAAACACCTGGCTGCCGTCCTCGAGCACTTCGTCGGTGAAGTTGACCAGCATGTCGCGCTTGCCCACTACCTCGTCGGGGCCAACCTGGCTGATCCAGTTGTGCGGCAGGTTCGGGCCGGTGAGGAACAGCGTGTCAGGCGCGAAGTTACCAATGTAATCGCCGATGAACACCTTGCCGGAACTGGCGACGATCAGGTGAAGCTCGTATTCCTTGTGAAAATGCCAGCGCACCAAGGGGCTGGGGAAACCGTGCTGGCGGTAGATCAGCGAGTGACCCTCGTGATCGTCCATCAACTCGTAAGACGGGTCGGTGACTTTGCTCGCTCTGGGCATGGCGTCGCTAGGCCTCATCAACGGGTGGGCAATCCGCTGCCACAGGTTCGCGCGCGCTCTGGCGCGGTTCAGGCAGCTTGTTCGCCACGCCGAACGGCACATGCACCATGGGCAGATCCCCCGCCGCCGACATCAGGTGGCTGCGCTGGTCATCGAAGAACATATGCGGCTTGAGAATCGATAGCACCCGGTCTTTCTCCATGCCGCCCAGAAAGAACGACTCGTCCGGCGAAACCCCCCAATTCTTCAAGGTAGTCACCACCCGCTCATGTGAAGGCGCATTGCGCGCGGTGACAATGGCGATGCGCAGGATGCGCTTGTACGCCGGGTCCTGCGCCAGCTTCTGGTCTTCCAGCGTGCGGATCAGCGAAAGCTTGCGGTACAGGTCGGCCAACGGCCCCGGCTGGTGAGGGACGGCTTTGTGCGCGTGTTCGTGGGCCTGGAATTCGTTCAGGTCCTGGCGCTGCTTGTACACGCTTTCCGCTTCGTCATCGGCGATCACGCCATCGAAGTCGAAAGCGACCCGCAGTTCGGTATCGATTTCGTCATCGTAGATCTTGCTCGGCAGTACCAGCCCGGCGGGGTAGTTGGCGTCGATGGCGCGCTGCACGTCCCCTTCGTGGGCGCTGAGGAACAGCGACGCGTTGAAAGCGGGGATGTACTCGTAGGGCGAGCGGCCGGACATGAAGGCTGCGCGGGTGATGTCCAGGCCGTAGTGGGCGATCGAGCGGAATACCCGCAGGCCGGTTTCGGGCGAGTTGCGCGACAGCAGCACCACCTCCACCGGCAACTGGGCGGGGAAGGCCTGGTTGATGCTCAGGAAACGGCGGATGAACGGGAAGGCGACGCCCTTGGGGAACGGCACGTCCAGGTTGGCTTCCTGGTGCAGGCGGTAGGCTTCGACCCCCTCGGCCTGGTAAATGTCGTCGGAGACGGCCAGGTCAAACAGGGCACTGGATGCGACGCCAACGACGAGTTTCTGTTCGATGGGGTAGGGCATGGCGGGTTTCCTTCGTCTGAGCCAGATCCTAACACGACGACAGGGGCGTTATCGCTGGCGACAGCCTGAGCGCTAATTTCTCATCGCCTGACCTGAAGCAATTTTCGTCGCTGGCTTCATCGCTATGCTGAGCCCTTCAAGCCCGCCGGTGAACGCGCCCATGACGGATCATGCCCTGCAATCGCCCCCTTCTGCGCCCGTACGCTTCCCGCCGGGCCTGATCTTCGCCTGCCTGGCCTTGCTTGGCGTGCTGTTCCTGCCCCTGCCCGAAACCCTGCCGGTCGCTGGCCAGCGAATGCTGGCGATTCTGGCGTTTGCAGTGGTGGTCTGGGTCACCGAGGCGGTGTCCTACGAGGCCAGCGCCATCATGATCACGGCGCTGATGGCTGTGCTCATGGGCACGGCGCCGACCCTGGCGGACCCTGCGCAAACCTACGGGTCTTCGGCCGGGGTGTCGATGGCACTCGCCGGCTTCGCCAGCCCCGCATTGGCGTTGGTGGTCGGTGCGTTGTTCATTGCTGCGGCGATGACCCACACCGGCCTGGACAAGCGCATTGCACTGGTGACCCTGACCAAGGTCGGCGCCAGCACCCGGCGAGTGTTGCTGGGGGCCATGCTGGTGATTGTGCTGCTGAGCCTGGTGGTACCCAGCGCGACTGCGCGCAGTGCCTGTGTGGTGCCGATCATGATGGGGGTGATCGCTGCCTTCGGTGTGCCGCTGCGCTCCAATATCGCCGCGGGCCTGATGATCATCGTGGCCCAGGGCACCAGCGTGTGGAATGTCGGGATCCAAACTGCTGCGGCGCAGAACCTGCTGACCGTTGGTTTCATGGACAAGATGCTCGGGGAACGGGTGTCGTGGATCGACTGGTTGATCGCCGGCGCGCCGTGGGCGGTGATCATGTCACTGGTGCTGGTGGCGCTGGTGTTGAAGCTGTTGCCACCCGAAAGCGACAACGTGCCCGGGGGGATGGACGGAGTCACTCGCAGCCTGGCGGCGCTTGGCCCGATGACGGCAGCGCAGAAGCGCCTGGGCGGGGTCTCGCTGGTACTGTTGTTGGCTTGGGCAACGGAAGGCCGGTTGCACCCGTTCGACACCACGACCACCACCTATGCCGGGCTGGTGACCCTGCTGCTGCCACGCTTTGGCGTCATGACCTGGAAGGATGTGCAGGCGCGCATCCCCTGGGGGACCGTGATCGTGTTCGGCGTAGGCATCAGCCTGGGCAGCGCGCTGCTCAGTACTCACGCCGGGCAGTGGCTGGGCGCACAGGTGGTAGAGCATACCGGCCTGGACACGCTCGGCACGTTGGGGGTCTTTGCCATCCTCAGCGCGTTCCTGATCGTCATTCACCTGGGCTTTGCCAGTGCCACCGCACTCACCTCGGCGCTGTTACCGATTCTGATCGCAGTCCTGCAGACGCTGCCAGGCGACTTCAGCCGGGTTGGCATGAGCATGATGCTGGGTTTCGCCGTCAGTTTCGGCTTCATCCTGCCGATCAACGCGCCGCAAAACATGGTTTGCCTCGGCACCGAAACCTTTACGCCTCGGCAGTTTGCCCGGGTGGGGCTGTGGGTCAGTGCGATCGGTTACGTATTACTGCTGGTCTTTGCCAGTACCTATTGGTCCTGGCTTGGCTGGATGTAGGTAGAGCGTTCATCCGCCCAGGTTGCAGCTGTATGGGTTGGCGTACCCTGTACGTCGGCTAAGCTGACCGGGCATTCACTCAAGCACTCAGGTTCACAAGGAGGTATTCATGAAAGCTGCAGTTGTTGCCAAAGGGCGTCGTGTGGAAGTGGTGGAAAAAACACTCCGGCCGCTCGCGCACGGTGAGGCCTTGCTGAAGATGCAGTGCTGTGGCGTCTGCCACACCGACCTGCATGTCAAGAACGGTGATTTCGGCGACAAGACCGGCGTGATCCTCGGTCACGAGGGCATTGGCGTGGTCGAGCAGGTAGGGCCGGGGGTCACGTCGCTCAAGGTAGGGGATCGCGCCAGCGTGGCCTGGTTCTACCAGGGGTGCGGGCACTGCGAGTACTGCAACAGCGGCAACGAGACGCTGTGCCGCGAGGTCAGAAACTCTGGCTACACCGTCGATGGCGGCATGGCCGAGGCCTGCATCGTAGTGGCCGACTATGCGGTGAAAGTGCCGGATGGCCTCGATTCGGCTGCGGCCAGCAGCATTACCTGTGCCGGGGTGACCACCTACAAAGCCGTAAAATCGTCCAACATTCGCCCAGGCCAGTGGATTGCCATTTATGGCCTGGGTGGCCTAGGCAACCTTGCCTTGCAGTACGCGAAGAATGTCTTCAATGCCCGGGTCATCGCGATTGACGTGAATGATGAACAGTTGGCGTTCGCCCGTGAGATGGGCGCCGACCTGGTGCTCAACCCTCGCAGCGAGGAGGTGGCGAAAATCATTCAGGAAAAGACCGGCGGCGCGCATGCCGCCGTGGTCACGGCGGTATCGAAAAGTGCCTTCAACTCGGCGGTGGATGCGCTGCGCGCCGGTGGGCGGTTGGTGGCCGTGGGGCTGCCGTCTGAAGCCATGAGCCTGGACATTCCACGGCTGGTGCTCGATGGCATCGAAGTCGTGGGGTCACTGGTCGGTACGCGTCAGGACTTGCTCGAAGCCTTCGAATTCGCGGCACAAGGCAAGGTGGTGCCGAAAGTGACGCTGCGCCCGATCGAAGACATCAACGACATTTTCGATGAGATGCTCGAGGGCAAGATCAAGGGCCGCATGGTGATCAATTTTGCAGGTTGAGGTTGATCGCACCCAGTGACCCAGCACCCCACCGTTGAGAGCGGGGAAACCCGCTCCCGACAAGGCCGCCACTAAAGCGCCTGGAATCGGCCCTCGAAATCTGCCGCCAATTGCTCCAGTGTCACGCTCCCCAAGCGCTCCAGCAACAGCGCCTGCGCCGCCTCGAACGCGTCGGTCAATGCTGCATTCACGGCCTGTTCCACCAGGCACTGCGGATGGTCGGTGGATAACCCGATCGCAAAGATCGAGGCCCCACCCAACGCCTCGTGGATGTTCAGCAAGGTGATATCCGCCAGCGGTTTGGCCAGCGTCCACCCCCCGCGATGCCCTTTTTCCGAACGTACATAGCCGTGCTCCTTGAGCAGGGCCATGGTCCTGCGTACCACCACCGGGTTGGTGCCGAGCATCTGCGCGATGGTCTCCGAGGTCGACGGTCTGTCGTGGCGGGCCATGTGGATCAGCACGTGCAGCATGCGGGACAAGCGGGTGTCGTTTCTCATGGGGGGAGGGAAGCCAGGTCGAGAGAACCGTCAGCCTCACACGAAACAACAAAGGTTACAAGAGTATTGACCTGCGCACATCATGTAACTTACGTTGTGTCGTGAATTCATCGGATGGGCCCGAGGCCCTGGGAGACATGAGCACATGTTCGACGTCATCATTGTGGGGGGCAGCTATGCCGGTATTTCTGCGGGCCTGCAGCTGGCGCGTGCGCGCCGCAAGGTGCTGGTGATCGATGCCGGTGTGCGGCGTAATCGTTTTGCCCATAGCTCCCATGGCTTTCTCGGCCAGGATGGGCGTAACCCCGGCGTCATCGCCGGCGAAGCCCGTGCGCAATTGCTGGCTTATCCAACGGTGGAGTGGTGTGCGCAATCGGCGGTTTGCGCGTCGGGCGCGGCGGATGCATTCGTGGTCACCACTGCGAACGGTGAGCAGTATGGCGGGCGGCGCCTGGTGCTGGCCGCCGGTGTGGTGGATGAGCTGCCGGCAGTGCCCGGCCTGATGCAGCGTTGGGGGCAGAGCGTGTTCCATTGCCCGTATTGCCACGGCTATGAACTGGATGGTGGCCCGATAGGCGTACTGGCGGCTTCACCGGTGGCGATCTACCACGCGATGATGTTGCCCGACTGGGGGCCGACGACCTTCTTCCTCAACGGGGTGTTCGAGCCGGATGGCGAGCAATTGGCCCAGCTGCACAAGCGCAATGTGCACGTGGAGCGCGAGGGGGTGGTGTCAGTGGGGGGGGAGGGTGCCGATGTGAGGCTGACCAGTGGCCGTGTGGTCGAGCTTGCCGGGCTGTTCACCCAGCCCCGCACACGCATGGCCAGCCCGGTGCCTGAGCGATTGGGGTGTGCCTTCGAGGATGGGCCGATGGGGCCGTTCATCAAGGTGGATGCCATGCGCGAGACCAGCGTGCCTGGGGTATTTGCCTGCGGGGATGCGGCCGTGGCGGCAGGTAATGTGGCCATCGCGGTGGGGGACGGTGCGCGCACGGGTGGGGCAGTGCACCACTCGTTGATCTTTCGCTAGATTCGCCGACGGTGTGTGAGCACCGTACCGGTGGCAGCGGGTTTGCCCGCGAAGGCTGCGGCCGACATTGCCACCGCAGGCAAACCCGTTGCCGCAGGGGCTGGCCTATGCAGGCTCCTGTGCCAGCCGGTCAAGCAGTGCCTTGGCCACCGCCTCGGACGATGCCGGGTTTTGCCCGGTGATCAGGTGCCCATCCTCCACGACATAGCTTGCCCAGTCCGCCGCTTTGGAATAGTCACCCCCGTTCTGCTTGAGCATGTCCTCGACCAGAAATGGCACCACCTGGGTCAGCCCGACCGCTTCTTCTTCGCTGTTGGCGAACCCGGTCACTTTCTTGCCCTGGACCACCGGATGGCCATCGGGTGCCTTGACGTGCTTCAGTACCCCCGGCGCATGGCACACCGCGGCAATCGGTTTGTTGGAGGCATAGAAGGCTTCGAGCAGCGTTTTTGAATCCTTGTCTTCGGCCAGGTCCCACAGCGGCCCATGGCCACCGGGGTAGAACACGGCGTCGAAGTCGTACGGGTCGACCTCACCCAACGGTACCGTGTCGGCCAGCGTAATCTGTGCTTCGTTATCGCTGCGAAAGCGCCGGGTCGCGTCGGTCTGGGCGTCTGGCTCATCGCTTTTCGGGTCCAGCGGTGGCTGGCCGCCCTTGGGCGAGGCCAGGGTGACGTCAGCGTCGGCGTCGAGGAACACGTAGTAGGGGGCGGCAAACTCTTCCAGCCAGAAGCCGGTTTTTTTGCCGGTGTCGCCCAATTGGTCGTGGGATGTCAGCACCATCAGGATCTTTTTCATCTGAGCCTGTCCTCCAAGCGTGAATGGGCAGTGCGCCGTTCGCTCTGCATTACTGTGGGAGGCTGTGCAGAGGCAGACGTTCCTTATGAATGCGCGACCTAGGCCTGCACCGCCGGCCAGCCCTGATGGTGCTGCACCATGAAGTCCACGAACACCCGTACCCGCGCCGGCATCGCCGGGCCACCCACGAACACGGCGTGGATCGGCTCGCGGTCGCCGGGGTTGAATGCTTCGAGCACCGGCACCAGTTGGCCGCTTTTCAGCTCCTCGGCCACGGTGAAGATGCCGATCCGCGCGATGCCTGCCCCCAGTCTGGTCAGTTGGGCCAGTGCCTCGCCGCTGCTGCATTCGATGTTGCCGTTGACCTTCAGCGAAAAATCCTGCCCGTCGCGGCGGAACGGCCAGTCGGGTGCCGCACGGCGGAAGTTGAAGCGCAGGCAGTTGTGCCGGGCGAGGTCTTCAGGCTCCTGCGGTGTGCCGCAACGCGCCAGGTACTCGGGCGAGGCGACGATCACCCCACCGGTGTCGCCAATGTAGCGGGCGCTCAACGAGCTGTCTGGCAGGTGGCCAAAGCGCAGGGCCACATCGGCCTGACCGCCGAGAACGTCGGCAATCTCGTCACTCAACGTCAGGTCGACCAGCACCTGCGGGTAAAGGGCGCTGAATGCGGCCACCAGCGGCACCACTGTCTGCCTGCCATGGCCAAGCGCTGCGCTGACCCTTAATCGGCCTCTGGGCACGCCCTGGTCGGTGATGGCCTCTTCGACCTCGACCATGTCGGCAAGGATGCGCCGCGCGCCACGCAGGTAGGCCTCGCCCTCTGCTGTGAGGTTGATTGCCCGTGTGGTGCGCAACAGCAGGCGCGTGCCCAGGCGCTGTTCGGTCCGCGCAATGATACGGCTGACCGCCGAAGGCGTCAGGCCTAACGCCCGCGCCGCAGCAGACAGGCTGCCTTCATCCACCACCTTGGCAAAAACTTCCATCTCGCCGGATCGGCCGTTGTAATCCATTTGTGCCCCTTGCGCAAAGGTGGTTGCCAGAAAAGCGGTCTAGTGCTTTCAAAGCGCGAATCGTAGCATTCCACGCACAGATAAGGAGCACTTCCATGCGCATCAATCCACCTCTCGTCGCACTCGCCGTCGGTGCCTTCGGCATCGGTGTCACCGAGTTCGCCCCCATGGGCATGTTGCCCAGTATCGCCAACGACCTTGGCGTATCGATCCCTGCAGCGGGCCTGCTGGTCAGTGCCTATGCGATCGGCGTGCTGATCGGCGCCCCGCTGATGACCTTGACCACCGGCAAGGTCCCTCGGCGTTACCTGCTGATCGGGCTGATGGCCATCTTCACCTTGGGCAACCTGATGTCGGCACTGGCCACTGACTACCAGAGCCTGCTGATCGCCCGTGTCGTGACCTCGCTCAACCACGGCGCGTTTTTTGGTGTCGGCTCTATCGTCGCGGCCAGTGTAGTGCCCCCCGAGAAACGTGCCGGAGCGGTCGCTGCCATGTTCATGGGGCTGACACTGGCCACCATCGGCGGTGTGCCGCTGGCCACCTGGTTTGGTGAGCTGCTGGGTTGGCGCACCGCGTTCTGGGGCATTGCCGGCCTGGGGTTGGTGACGATGACAGCGCTGTGGTTTGCCTTGCCCAACCTGCCGTTGCCAGAAAGCGGTGGTGCCATGGCCGAAATCCGCGTGCTGGGGCGTGGGCCGGTGCTGTCGGCGTTGGCGCTGACGGTGGTTGGTTCCAGTGCGATGTTCACCGTGTTCACCTATATCGCGCCAATCCTGCACAGCGAGGCCCAGGCTTCTACCACCTTTATCACGGCCATGCTGGTGCTGTTCGGTGTGGGCCTGACCTTCGGCAACGTGTGGGGCGGCAAGGCGGCGGACCGCTCGGTGGACAGAACGTTGATTGTCTCGCTGGCCGTGCTGATCGCCGTGTTGCTGGTGTTCCCGCTGCTGCTGGGCTGGCCGCTGCCGACGGCCGTGGCGATTCTGGTCTGGGGTGCTGCCAGCTTTGCTCTGGTACCGCCGCTGCAGATGCGTGTGATGGAGGCTGCCAAAGAGGCGCCAAACCTGGCTTCGGCGGTGAACATCGGTGCCTTCAACCTGGGCAATGCCATCGGTGCTGCGCTGGGGGGAGCGGTGATCAATGCCGGGCTGGGGTATCCGGCGATTTCATGGGCCGGGGCGTTGATGGCAGGGCTGGGTCTGGTGTTGACCGTTGCCTGGCGCGCTCGGCCCCAGGCACTGGCAAGCCAACTGTCATAGACCACCGCAACACGTTCATTTGCAGCGCCCACGCCACAGCGATTTGCGACAACGTCTGAACGTTGACGCAAATCGCTGTGGGCGCGGGAGGTAGGCTGTCAATTCATTCGCGAGCGCGGCATTGCCCCCGCCGGCTTAAGCCATGCCGTTGCGTCCATGGGCCAGAAAACCCGGGCGCTCGCTCAGCCGCTCGTAATAGTCGCGCACAGCCGGCAGAGGCGGGTGCTCCAAAGGTGTCTCGAACCAGCGGTTCACCGACAGGCCGATGGGGATGTCGGCCAGGGTGAACCGCCTTCCGGCCACATAGGCTCCGGTCAGGGCCAATTGCCGGTCAAGTATGTGCATGTAATGCGACCACTGCGCGCACCCCTCGGCGAGGGCCTGAGGGTCCTGGTGGGCCGGTGAATGGCGCACCAGCGACATGAACGCGTAGCTCCACGAGCGGTTCAGGTCCGAGGCCTGCCAGTCGATCCACTGATCCACGCCTGCCCTGGCGCGTGCTTCGGTCGGGTAGAAGGCCGCCTCGCCGTAGCGTGTGGCAAGGTAGCGGATGATGGTGTTGGACTCCCACAGGGTGAAGTCGCCATCCTGGACCACTGGCACCATGGCATTGGGGTTCAGTGCCAGGAACTGAGGCGTATCAGTGGGCTGGTAGCCTGTGCCCCAGTCTTCGCGTTCGAACGGGACATCGAACTCGGTGCACGCCCACAAGACCTTGCGCACATTGATGGAAGACGCTCTGCCTAATATCCGTAACATGCTGTTGGTCCTTTGCCGGGAAGAGCCGATCGTCAACCACGGCCCTTCCTCGGTCAAGCGCGAATTGCGCAGCGGTCAGTAGCGGACCTCCACGCCGACGTACGCCCCGATCCCGTCACCCGGCCAGAACGACGCCGTGTCCTGCCCCTGTGCGTTGTACACGGGCGAGACCGCCGTCACGTAGGCCTTGTTGGCCAGGTTCTTCAGGTCCAGCGAAACCTTCCAGTTGCCCTTGGGCGCTTCGTAGCCCACGTTCGCCCCCCAGATGGTGTACGACGGCGCATACAGGCTGTTGGCGTAATCCACCGCCGTGCGCGATGCCGACTGCACATTCACCCCGGTGTACCAGCCGCTGTGGTCCTGGTATTGCAGTTCGCCCTGGTAGATGTGCTTGGGCACCCCCGGCAGTTGGTTGTCGCCGAAGGTGTCGTCATGCCGGTAATAGAAGTCGTTGTAGGTATACACCTGGCGCCAACGTACCAGATCGCCCTGGGGGTTTTCCCACAGACGGGTGTTAAGGCCGGCCTCGATACCCTGGTGGATGGTCGGCGAGGCATTGAACGCTCCGGTGACCGCCGCCGCGTTGGACGTGGCGGGGATGATCTGCACGTTCAGCAACTCGTCGTGGATCCACGAGCGGTACAGCGCCAGGCTGCCATCGAAAATGCCATGCGAGCCCTTGATGCCGACCTCGAAGGTGTTGCCCTTCTGTTCCACCAGCGGGCGGATGTACGGCAGGGTTGGACCAGAGCCGGAATACTCCCATGAAGCGGGCGGGTCGATGCTGCGGCTGAAGTTGGTGAACACCTGCAGGTTCGGGCTGAACTCATAGCGCAGGCCAATGCGCGGCGCGACGCTCCAGTTGTCATAGTCCACATGCTGCGGGAAGGCGGTGGTGTTGCGGTTCACCGCGTAGTCGATGTCGACGTCGCGCCGCACGTTGACGAACGACACACCGCTGGTCAGCCACAGGTTGTCGACCAGGTTGAGGTCGTTGCCCAGTGCGATCACGCGGTCGAAAGAGCCCTTGTAGTTGACCTTCTTCAGCGACACCTTGTCGTCGTTGGCCGAGTTCACCCCGCCGCGCAGGTGCTGTGTGGAGGTGAAGGCAATGTTGCTGCGGCTTTCATGGCCGAACAAGGTGTCGACGCGGTCATAGCCCAACAGCAGGCCGAGGTCGTGCCAGTCCCAGTAGCTGGGGTTGCTCGGGCTGCGCGGGCTATTGGTGTGGCGGTAGTCGTGGTAAGACAGGCCCACGGTCAGGCGCGCGTCGTCGTCGAAGGTGTACGTGGTCTTGCTGCCCAGCCAGATGCTACCGGGGCGACGGGCCCCGGCACCGCTGCTTTCGGCAGTGGCACTGGCGCGGCGGTTGTGG
Organism: Pseudomonas sp. NBRC 111131; assembly: GCF_001320525.1. Classification (NCBI taxonomy): domain Bacteria; kingdom Pseudomonadati; phylum Pseudomonadota; class Gammaproteobacteria; order Pseudomonadales; family Pseudomonadaceae; genus Pseudomonas; species Pseudomonas sp. NBRC 111131. Next base: position 57,692 of record NZ_BCBH01000014.1, read on the forward strand.
TGCAGGGCCGCGTCCAGGGTCGTGGCGCTGGGGTCGTTGTGGGTTTCATCGCGGTAGCGCAGCAGCAGACGGGTTTCAAGTTTCGGGCTGAAGCGGTAGCCGGCATTGGCAACGATGCCGGAGCTTTTCGACAGGCTGTAGTCGCGATAGCCTTCGTTGCGGTAGTTGTCGGCCTGCAGGTAGTAGTCCAGGTCACCTTCCACACCGCCATAGCTGATGCTCTGCTTCTGGTAGTGGTAACTGCCAGCCTCAGCGCGCACGCGCAGGCCGGGGGCAGTGTAGCCGCTGTGGTTGACGAAGTTCACCGCGCCACCCAGGGACAACGCTCCGTATTGGAAGGCGTTGCCCCCGCGCAGGATCTCGGTGTAGTTGACGCCACTGGCATTGAGGAATTCGTAGGGGGTGCCGCCCGGTCCCGTCAGCGGCAGGCCGTCGAAGAGAAACTTGATGCCCTCGCGGAAATAGCCTGGCGAGGTGTTGGCACCCGAGCCGCGGATCGAGATCTTTGCCGCATCGTTGCCGCCGGTGCTCTGCACGAATACACCGGGCTGGTAACCCAAGGTGTCCTGCAGGGTGGCGGTGCGGCCCTTGGCCACTTCTTCGCTGTCGACCACGCTGGTGCCACCGGGGACTTCGGCCAGGGCACTGGCGGCCTGTTGCACTTCGGTCTGCTTGGCGCCTTGCACGGTGACCGTGCCCAGGGTCTGGTCAGCGGCCAGCACCGTGACCGGGGCCAGCAGGGCCGTGGCCACGCTGGCCAGGGCGGCGTGGCGGATAGCCAGGCGCAAGGGATGAGGATGAATCGCACGCATCTTTGTATTCCTTGAAAGTCATCGTAGGTCCTCGGCGCTCTATGGGAATAGTCAGGCCTGTCAGGGCAGGGTAGAGCAGTTTCTGTGCCAGCTGGCATACGGCCGTAAGTTGCGAGTTTTGTCGCGTGTTTTAAGTAAGGAAGTGAACAGGGCAACAACTTTTGTTGTGCGGCTGTTGGTTTGCAAACAGTCGTTGTTATATGCAAATTACCAAATGAAAGCCCCTTGCTACGGGGGTTTCGGCGTCGCTGATGTTGTGCTTGCAACACTGGCTAAACAGTTTGTTTGGCAGACGAAAGTGAACCGTGGGGAAACACCCGTAAAGAGGCGAAAAAAGGCTGGCACGACAACTGCAATATCCCTGGCAGAGCATTACGGCGGTCTTCGCAGGTAGCGCGAATATCAGCCTTATATATAAAGGGAGTACTTGCAGTGCGTGCGAAAGTTCGACCATACAGTCATCATCTGGCCACAGCCGCCAGCTTGCCGGTGTTACTGACACTGCTCTGGCCAACCGTGGCGAGCGCAGCAGAATCCACCCTGGACACTGTGACCGTTACCGGCGCGGCAGCCACCGGCGCGCAGCAGGACCAGAAGCGCCTGCAGAAAGTGGCGGGCAACACCGCGGTAGTCGACAACCGCCAAGTCGAGCAGGGCCGTGCGGCCAACGCCGAAGATGTGCTGGCCTTGCAACCAGGGGTTTTCGCCCAAGGCACCAGCGGCACCGCCGCCAACAAGATCTCGATCCGCGGCTCGGGCCTCAACACCTTCTACCAAGGCTACGTGCTGGGCACCAAGTTCCTCTTCGACGGCCTGCCGATAACCGGCCCTGGCGGCACCCAGGAAGACTTCCTCGACATGCAGGCGGTGGACCACACCGAAGTGCTCTACGGCGCCAACGCCTACCAGTACGCCGCACTGTCATTGGGTGGGGCGATCAACATGGTCAGCAAGACCGGGCGCACCGACCCAGGCAACTACGCCCGTTTCGAAGTGGGCAGCTACGGGTACCGCAAGCAGCAGCTGAGCACCGGCGGTGTGGTGGGCGACAGCGACTACTACATCAACGTGCTGCACAACGAACGTGACGGTTATCAGGACCACGCCAGCAACGAGGGCCGTGGCATCGCCGCCAACTTCGGCCATGTGTTCAGCCCCAAACTCCAGACGCGGCTGTTCCTCAAGTACCGCGAAGAGCAGTTGATCAATGGCAACACGCTGACCCGCCAGCAGCTCAAGCATGACCCGCGCAGCAACCTGGTACCGACTGGGCGGCGCAAGGACGGCACCACCTTCATCGGTAACAAGACCACCTACACCTTCGATGACGGCAACACGCTCGAGGTGGGCGCCGCGTACAACAACTACCCGTTGCTCAATGGTTGGCGCTACGCCGTGGCGCCGCAGGACTGGCGCTCCAAGGACATCAGCCTGAGCCTGCGCTACCTGCGCACCGGCGACCGCTTCCTCGGCCTCCCCAGCGAGAGCAGCATCATCTTCAGCAACACCCGTGCTTACCTGGCCGATGTGAAGTCCCATAGCCGCGCCACTGACGCGAAAATTCAGGAAACCAACTACACCGGCTCGCGCGACACCGTGCTGACCTTCGCCAATGAGTTGCAACTGGCCGATGACCTGTGGCTGTCCTCGGGCCTGTCGTTCATCAATATCCGTCGCAAGGCCGAGATCGAAGGCACCACGCTGACCACTCCCAACCCCAGTCATTTCCCCACCAGCGTCGAGTACGTGGAGAACGATCTGGCCCCGCGCCTGGGCCTGCGTTACCAGATCAACCCCGAATTCACTGTGTTCAGCAACGTCAGCCGTAGCATCGACCCACCGGTGACCTGGCAGTTGGGCAGCACCAGCAATCCGTTCCTGTATGACGTGCGGCCACAGAAGGCCACCACCTTCGAGGTCGGTGTACGCGGCAGCCATGGCATCTTCGACGGCAGCCTGACCCTGTACCGCTCGTGGGTGCAAAAAGAGCTGCTGACCGTGGTAGTGCGCCAGGCCAGCGCCACGCAAGACCAACTCACCGCCACCTCCAACGCCAGCCCGACTATCCACCAGGGCATCGAAGCCGGGCTCAGTGCACTGCTCTGGGCCGGTGCCAACGGCGATACCCTCGACCTGCGCCAGGCATACACGCTCAACGACTTCCACTACCGCCACGACGACACGTTCGGCGGCAACGAGTTGCCTAGCCTGCCGCGCCAGGTGTACCAGGCCGAACTGGCCTATCGCCAGGCCAGCGGCTTCTATGCCTCGCTCAACCTGCGCGCCGCGTCGAGCTACTACATCGACTACGCCAACACCTGGCAGGCACCGTCGTATGTGCTGTGGGGCGCCAAGGTCGGCTACCAGGCGCCGAGCAAGAAGTGGGAGGTGTTCGCCGACCTGCGCAACATCACCGACGAGCGCTACGCCAGCGCGGCCAACACCGCCTACAACGCCAACGGCCGAGATTCGGCGAACTTCTATCCGGGGGACGCCTTCTCGGTGACCACCGGCGTGGCGTTCCGTTTCTGATGGCCGGGCCGATGCGGCACCTCATCCGTCACGGCGCACTGGCCGGCGCGCTGCTGCTCGCCGCCTGCTCACCGGCCAACCCGCCGGACACCGCCAGTACCCTGAAAGGCGAGGCAACGTATGTCGCCAACGGGGTGATGCGCTACCCCGCCAGCGACTTCGTCGAGCAGGGCGTCGGCCGGCGCGGCGGTACCTTGCGGGTGTCGGCCGCGAGCGATGCTGGCAGTTTCGATATCCATGCACTGTCCCACGGCAACATCCAGTGGCTGGGGCGCATCCTCTTCGATTGCCTGGTGTACCAGGCCGAAGACGGCACCCTCACACCGTGGCTGGCAAAAAGCTGGGACATCAGTGCCGACGGCCTGACCTACACCTTTCACCTGCGCGATGACGTGACCTTCAGTGATGGGGAGCGTTTCAATGCCGAGGCGGTACGGGTCAACCTGGAACACATGCGCGACCCGAAAACCAAGTCGCCGCTGGCTGCCGCCTACATCGCGCCCTATCTGCAGGGCAGGGTGGTGGATGAATACACGTTCGAGGCGACCCTGCGCACACCGTATGCACCGTTCCTAGACGTCCTGTCGCAAGCCTGGCTGGGGATGATCTCGCCACGGCAGATCCTCGAGGCGCCCCGGACCATCGCCAGCAAGCCCATCGGTACTGGGCCGTTCGTGTTGACCGACTGGGTGCGCGACCAGAGTGCCAGCTTCGAGCGACGGGCCGGCTACCACTGGGCGCCGCCGGCGATCAATCATGCGGGCGAGGCCTACCTGCAGCGCATCGAACTGAGCTACGTGCCTGAGGCGATGATCCGCTATACCTCGCTGGAGGCCGCCGACAGCGACATGGCCCTGGACGCACCGGCGCAGAACGCTGCGGCCATTCGCGCCAACTCCGCCCTGACCCTGCGCAACCGTATCCGCAAGGGCAACCCGGCGCGTAGCCTCACGTTCAATGTCGAGCGCGTGCCATTCGATGACGTGCGCGTGCGCCAGGCCGTGGCCAAGGCCATCGACCGCGACGGCCTGGCCTGGATTTCCGGCTTTGGCGAATACCTGGCCAAGGGTGACTTCCTTGCCGTCAACACCCCTGGCTACGACCCGTCGGCCCGCGATGCGCTGGCCTTCGACCCGGCCGAAGCTGGCCGCCTGCTCGATGCAGCCGGCTGGACCGGCCGCGACGCCGAAGGCTTTCGCACCCGCAATGGCCAGCGGCTTGGCGCAACCTTGCTGACTTATGACAACCCCGCGTTCCCGGCCAATGTCTCCGTGGCGGCACAGGCTGACCTGCGCAAGGTCGGCTTTGACCTGGCCATCGAACTGCTGCCCATCACGCGGGTGATGGAGCTGCGCTACGCCGGAGACTTCGACGCCCTGGGCGGCGGGTATTGGCACACCAACACTGCCGATGGCCTGTACATCCTCTACCACAGCCAGTCGATCCCCAGCGCACGGATGCTCGGGCAGAACGCCGGCCATTTCCGCGACGCACGCCTGGACCAGCTGCTTGGCGACGCCCGGCGCAGCAACGACCCGGCACAGCGCCGGACGCTGTATCGCCAGGCACAGCAACGCCTGGGCGAAACCGTGCCGGCCGTGCCGTCGGTGGAGAGCCAGATGCTGCTGGCCTACCGCAAGGCGGCCGTCGGCGGGGTGGTGTTCGACGGCTCGCACAACGTCCCTCTGTTCACCAGCGTATGGCTGGCCAAGGAGCAACCATGAAACTGCTGACAACGTTGCTGCGCCGCCTGCGCGACGGCGTGATCGTGTTGTGGGCGGCGGCCAGCTTGACGTTCCTCGGCGTGCAGCACAGCGGTGGGGATACCGCGCTGGCGATCCTGGGAGGGCCGGATGCCATGCCAACGCCCGAGATGCTCGCCCAGGTGCGCGCCGAATATGGCCTTGACCAGCCGCTGTGGCTGCAATACGGCCACTACCTGGCGCGCCTGGCCAAAGGCGATCTGGGCGAGTCGTACCGGTTGCACATTCCGGTGGGCCAGGCCATCGGCGAGCAGGTCGGCGCAACGCTGGCCCTGGCCAGCAGCGCGGCGGTGCTGGCCGTACTGATCGCACTGGTCTCGGCATTGTTGACCGCCAATCGCGGCCGGCGCCTGCGGGCATGGGTCTCGGGCATCGAGCTGGTGCTCTCGTCCACGCCCAACTTCGTGATCGGCACTGTGCTGCTGTTGGCCTTCGCCTTCTACTTCCACCTGCTGCCACCCTCTGGTTCGCGTGGCTGGCGCTCGCTGGTGTTGCCGACCCTGGCCCTGGCGCTGCCGGTTGCTGCGGTGCTGGCCCAGGTGCTGCGCCAGTCCTTGGAGCAGGTGCTGGAGCAACCTTTCATCACCCAGGCCCGGGCCCGCGGTATGTCCGACACCGCGGTACGCCTGCGCCATGCCTTGCGCCATGCGCTGGTGCCATTGGTGACCCTGGCCGGCTACGTGTTCGCCAGCCTTTTGGGCGGCGCAGTGGTGCTGGAACTGCTGTTCGGCCGCCAGGGCATCGGCCGGCTGATGCTCGACGCCACCGCCAACAAGGACATCCCTTTGGTATTGGGTGTGACCGTACTGGCGGCCGCGATCTATGTGTTGGTGAACCTGCTGGTGGACCTGCTCACCCAGGCCATCGACCCGCGCACTGCGCGCCGCTGAATTCAAGAGAAGGAACCGTGATGAGTCAAACCCCTGTGTCCGACGCCGAACTGGATGCCCGCTTCGCGCCGATCTACCGCCGCATCGCCGAAGGCGCGGTGGCCCGTGAACAGCAACGCACGTTGGCCTTTGAGCCGGTCGCCTGGTTGCGCGAGGCTGGTTTGGGCGCCTTGCGCGTGCCGCAAAGCCACGGCGGCCTTGGTGCCAGCCTGGCGCAACTGTTGCGCCAACTGGTGCGTCTTGGGCAAGCCGATTCCAACCTGCCGCAGATTTTCCGCGCCCACTTCGGCTTCGTCGAAGGGCGGCTTGCTTCCAACGATGCCGCGTCCCAGGACTACTGGTTCGCCCGTGTGGTGGCCGGCGAGCTGTGGGGCGCGGCAATGGCCGAGCGCAGCGACAGCACCGGCAACACCGTGCAGCTGAGCGACACGCAGGACGGCTACCGCCTGGACGGCGAGAAGTACTACTGCACCGGCACGTTGTACGCCGATTGGGTGGCAGCGGTGGCCAACCATGGCGATGACTTCGTCAGCCTGGCGGTGCCCACCGGTGCGCCGGGGGTAGAGCGGCTCGACGACTGGGATGGTTTCGGCCAGCGCCTGACCGGCAGCGGCACCACCCGTTTTACCCAGGTGAGCGTGCAGCCCGACCACGTGCTGCGCCGCTTCGCCAAGGGCGAGCTGCGTGCCGAGTCTTATCTCACGGCGTTCTACCAGGCCGTGCACCTGGCCACCCTGGCCGGCATTGCCCGCGCCGTACTGGCCGATGCCGTGGCCTTCGTTCAGGGTCGCACCCGTGCCTTTGGTGTACCGGGGCAGTCGCAGCCGGCCGAAGACCCGCTGGTGCAAGCAGTGATCGGCCGCCTGGCCAGCCTGGCCTTCGCCGCCGAGGCGCAGGTCACGGCGGTGGGCCAGAGCCTGCAGGCCGTATTCGAAGCCGGGCAGGCCGGGGACGTGCCCGAACAGCTCTACACCGACGCTGAAATCCACACCTTCCAGGCCCAGCAGATCGTGCTGCCCCAGGTGCTTGAAGCCAGCACCCTGCTCTTCGAGGTGGGCGGTGCGTCGGCCACCAGCACAGCCCGGCGGCTCGACCGCCATTGGCGCAATGCCCGCACCTTGGCCTCGCACAACCCGGCGATCTACCGCGAGCAGGCACTGGGCAACTACTACCTCAACGGCATCAGCCCGGCTCAGGCCTGGCGTGCCCGCCAGGCTGCCGCCAGCGCAGGGCAGGGCGGCGGCGACGAAGCCAGTGCGGTCTGAACAGGAGAATCACCATGAGTAACAAACCCGCGCAGATGAGCCTGGGCATGAACATCCTCGGCTTCGGCTCGCACGCCGGTGCTTGGCGCCAGGGCGAGGCGGCCATCGATGCCTATATCGACGTCAACTACTACCGCGACATCGCCCGGCTGTCCGAGCGAGGCTGCCTGGATGCGATCTTCCTCGCCGATGGCCCAGCGTTGCCACCCGATGTATCCAGCCAGCCCGGTGGGCGTCTGGAGCCCACCGTGCTGCTGACGGCGGTGGCTGCGGCCACGGAGCGCATCGGGGTGATCGCCACCTGCTCCAGCACCTACAACGAGCCGTTCAACCTGGCCCGGCGCATCGCGTCGCTGGACCACATCAGTGGCGGCCGCGCTGCCTGGAACGTGGTCACCAACGCCGGCGATGCGGCGGCGCAGAACTTCGGCCTGCCAGGCGCGCCCTTGCATGTGGACCGCTACGGTCGCGCCGAGGAATTCGTCGATGTGACCCTCAAACTGTGGGACAGCTGGGAGGACGACGCGATCATCGGTGACCGCGCTGCTGGCCGCTTTGCCGACCCGGGCAAAGTCCACACTATCGACTTCCAGGGCAAGCACTTTCAGGTCAAGGGGCCGCTGAACCTGCCGCGCTCGCCCCAGGGCCGACCGGTGCTGGTGCAGGCCGGTTCTTCCGAAGGCGGCAAGGCACTGGGGTCGCGCTATGCCGATGCGATCTTCACCACCCAGACCACGCTGGCAGACGGGCAGGCGTTCTACCAGGAAATGAAGGCACGGGCCAAGGCCTGGGGGCGCAACCCTGCGCACCTGAAGATCATGCCCGGCCTGTCGACGGTGATCGGCAGCACCGAAGCCGAGGCGCATGCCCGCTTCGATGAGCTCAACGCCTGGCACGGCGAGCACGGCCTGCTGCAGCAAGTGGCCGGGCGCATCGGCATCGATGCCCGGGAGCTGGACCCGGATGCACCGTTGCCGTGGGCAAAGATTGGAGCGGTGGCGGATTTCGAACGGGGTTCCCACGGTTTCCTGGAAGCCCAACTGAACCTGGCGCGCAGTGAAAACCTGACCATCCGCCAACTCTCACGGCGGATCCTGGTGGGCCACCGGTTGGCGGTGGGCACCCCCGAGCAGGTCGCCGACACCCTCGCCGAATGGTTCCTGGCAGGGGCAGGGGATGGCTTCAACATCATGCCCGACATGTTCCCGTCAGGGGCGCGGGTCTTCGTCGAGGAGGTGGTGCCGTTGCTGCAGAAGCGCGGGTTGTTCCGCACCGAGTACAGCGGGACCACGTTGCGCGAGCACCTCGGGTTGCCCAAGGCGGTGAACCAGTTTGCCAAAAAGGGGCCGCAGCACCCCGCAACCGCCACCGCTTCTGTGCTGGCCCAAGGCACGGTGCGCGCTCTGTAGCCGCCGGCTTGCCGGCGATGGGCTGCGAAACCGCCGCACGGTCCCGAATACACTCAATTACCCAAGGATTTACACCATGCTCTACCGCCACCTAGGCCACACCGACCTCAAGGTCAGCCTGCTCAGCCTCGGCACCATGACCTGGGGCCACCAGAACACCGAGCACGACGCCCACCAGCAACTGGACGCTGCCATCGCCGCCGGCGTGAACCTGATCGACACCGCCGAGATGTACCCCACCCCCACCCGCGCCGAAACCTGGACCACCACCGAGCGTTACATCGGTACCTGGCTGGCTGCCCGCGGCCAGCGCGACAAGCTCGTGCTGGCCAGCAAGATCGCCGGCCCCGCCCGCGAACCTGGGGGCCAGGCGCACATCCGCGATGGCCTGTCGCACCACGACCGCAAGAACATCGTCGCGGCCCTTGAAGGCAGCCTGCGCCGCCTGCAGACCGACTACCTGGACCTCTACCAGTTGCACTGGCCCGACCGCACCAGCAACTTCTTCGGTATCCGCGAATACCCCTACGTGGACGACCACCCCGACACCGCGGCCATCGAAGAGACCCTTGCCGTGCTCGATGAGCAGGTCAAGGCGGGCAAGGTGCGCCACATTGGTGTCTCCAACGAAACACCGTGGGGCGTGGCGCGCTTCCTGCGCCACAGCGAGGAGCAGGGGCTGTCGCGTATCGCCAGCATCCAGAACCCCTACAGCCTGCTCAACCGCCTGTACGAAAATGGCCTGTCGGAGTTCAGCCACCGCGAGGGCATCAGCCTGCTGGCCTATTCGCCGTTGGCGTTCGGTGCACTGACCGGCAAGTACCTGGACGGCGCGCTGCCGGAGGGTTCCCGGTTGTCATCGGTGTACCGCACCTTCAACCGCTACGGCAGCGCCGAGGCCAACAGCGCCATCGCCCGTTACGTGCAGCTTGCCCGCGAGCACGGGCTGACCCCGGCGCAACTGGCCCTGGCCTTCGTTATCCGCCAACCGTTCGTGGCCAGCGCGATTACCGGGCAGACCACCTTGGCGCAATTGCAGGAAAACCTCAGCGCACTTGAAGTACAGCTCACGGATGACGTGCTGGCCGAGATCCAGGCCGTGCACCGGCGTATTCCCAACCCGTCGCCGTGAGTTGAATGGCAAGGGCTTCGCCCGTGTTCGCGGGGGTACCCGCGAAGAGGCCAGCACCGCTGACACAACAAGGACTGACATGACTGCGATCGCACTAACTCCCTGGACGTCATCAAACCGCTACCGCTGGCTGTCCCGCCCCGGGCTCTGGCTAGCGTGGGCCACGCTTGGTTTGTTGCTGCTGGCGGTGCTCGTCCCTGGCTGGCTGTCCCCAGCCGACCCCCTGGCTGCGGACGCGCGCCTGGCCTACCAACCTCCCAGCAGTACCTTCTGGCTGGGCACCGACGAAAACGGCCGTGACGTGCTCAGCCGCTTGATCCACGGTGCCCGGCCGTCACTGTTCATCGGTTTGGCTGCCACCCTGGTCGGCCTGGGCCTGGGCACACTGCTCGGCTTGCTGGCTGGCCTGGCTCCGGCCTGGCTGGACAACCTGCTGATGCGCGCCGTGGACGTGTTGCTGGCATTCCCCGACCTGCTGTTGGCACTGGTGATCATCACCCTGTTCGGCCAGGGCGCCAGCAACCTCATCATCGCCGTGGGGATCGCTTCGGTGCCGCGCTACGCTCGCCTGGTACGGGCTCAAACCCTGACCATCCGCCAAGCTGGGTTTGTCGAGGCAGCGGTGACGTTAGGCCGCAAACCGCTGGCGGTGGTGCTCGGGCATGTGCTGCCCAATGCCGTGCAGCCAGTGCTGATCCTCGCCTGCATCGGCCTGGGCGGGGCCATCACGGCAGCGGCAGCCTTGAGCTTTCTCGGCTTCGGCGCGCCTCCCCCTGCGCCCGAATGGGGCGCGATGATGGCCGTGGCCCGCAACTTCATGGCCAACGCCCCCTGGCTGATGGCCTGGCCGGCACTGGCAATCACCTTGACCGTCATTTCCATAACCGTCATCGGCCGTGACTGGCTGAGGCGCAGCGAGGGTAGAAGCGTATGAGCCTTTTCCAGACACAGCCACCGCTGGTGGACATCCGTGACCTGCAGGTGAGTTTCAATGGCGTGCCGGTGGTGCGTGGGGTCAACCTGCAACTGCACGCCGGCCAGTGCCTGGCGTTGGTGGGCGAGTCCGGCTCAGGCAAGAGCGTGACCGCGCGCACCTTGGTGGGCCTGACCGGCCCCGGTGCGGCAATACGGGCGCAACGGCTGGCCTTTGCCGGGCAGGACCTGCTCGCGTTCGATGAAGCAGCCTGGCAGCGCCTGCGTGGTGGGCGCATCGGTTTTGTCATGCAGGACGCCCTGGGCTCGCTTGACCCGCTGCGCCGGGTGGGGGCCGAGATCGAGGAACCGTTGCTGCTGCACACTGGGCTGGGCGCCGAGCAGCGCCGCCTGCAGGTGTTGGAGCTGTTGCGCCAGGTCGGTGTGCCGGAGCCCCAGGTGCGTGCCCGGCAGTACCCGTGGCAGCTCTCCGGTGGCTTGCGCCAGCGTGCGCTGATTGCCTCGGCCATCGCTTGCCAGCCGCGCCTGCTGATCGCCGACGAACCGACCACTGCGCTGGATGCCACCGTGCAGGCGCAGATCCTCGACCTGCTGGAGCACTTGCGCGGGCGCGACAACAGCCTGCTGATGGTCAGCCACGACCTGGCGGTGGTCGCGCGCCTGGCGGACTGGGTTGCGGTAATGCGCCACGGCGAGGTGGTGGAGCAGGGCAGTGCCGAACAAATCCTGCAAGACCCGCAGGACCCCTACACCCAACGCCTGCTCAGCGCAGCGCGGGCGGTGCATTTCCAGCGCCGGTCGGCACCTGCCCTGGCCCTGGTGGAGGATGCCGTGGACGAGCAGCCGGTACTGCTGCAAGCACGTGGTTTGAGCAAATCGTTCGTGGGCCCGGATGGCCGGCCCCGTCAGGTGCTGGACGGCGTCTCCCTGCAATTGCGCGCGGGGCAGACCTTGGGTGTGGTGGGCGAGTCCGGTTCCGGCAAGAGCACCCTGGGCCGCATTCTGCTAGGTCTGGAGCGGCCGGAGCAGGGCAGCGTGGCATTCGCCGGGCAGGACTGGCTGGCGCTTTCTGCCGCGCAGCAACGCCAAGTGCGCCAGGGCATCCAGGTGGTGTTTCAGGACCCGCTGGCCTCGTTCGACCCGCGCTACACCGTGCTGCGGGTGCTCGCCGAGGCACTGGCCCAGGCCGGCGTGCCCCGTGGACTGCGGCGCGCCGAGGCGGCCACGTTGCTGGAACGGGTACAACTGCCCTTGAGTGTGCTTGACCGGCGCCCGCTGGAGCTGTCCGGCGGGCAGCGCCAGCGCATCGCCATTGCCCGCGCGCTGGCGATGAAGCCGCGCGTGCTGGTGCTGGATGAGCCGGTGTCAGCGCTGGATGTGTCGGTGCAGGCGCGCATCCTGGCGTTGCTGGCCGAGCTCAAGGCCGAACTCAACCTCGCCTGCCTGTTCATTTCCCATGACCTGGGCGTGGTCGAGCAGGTCAGCGACCAGGTGCTGGTGATGCAGGGGGGCCGGGTGGTGGAGCAGGGTGCGGCGGCCCAAGTGCTCGGGCAACCGCGCCATCCCTATACCCGTGCCTTGCTCGATGCCGTGCCCAGCTTGCCGGCGGCGCAGCCACGCTGGGTCAGCCGGATTGCTGTTTAAGCCACTGGCGGCATCGCCGGCTTGCTGATGATGAGGCCAGTAGCAGCACTTTGATACCGAGGAAAATACTGTGACACCGACCCACCGCCTCCCCGATGGCTGGGACATTCGCCACTTGCCCGACACCCCCATGGCATTCGTGCGCGCCTTCATTCTGCGCCACCCGCTGGCCTACGTCGGTATGCTTGCGCTGCAGACCGTGGCCGTACTTTGCGCGGTCCTGGTGCCTTGGCAACTGGGCCAGATCACCCGCCTGGTCAGCCAGGGCCTGGACACTCCCCACGCCGTCAACCTGCTCGGTTGGCCGCTGGCTGGCTTCGCGGCCTTGCTGGTGGTGGAAATGGTCAGCATGCGCGCGGCCAGCGGCTTGCACATCCATACCGTGCCACGCCAGCGACGGGCGGTGACCCAGGCGTTGTTCGCCTACCTGCAGCGCCACTCGCACCGCTACATCACCAGCGAGTTCGCCGGTGCGTTGGCGCACCGTATCAGCGAGGTTTCGTTGGGTACCACACAGACCCTGGCGATTCTGATCTTCGACCTGATCCCGCTACTGGCCACCCTGGCCCTGGCGGTGGTCCTGCTGGCCACGGCCAATGGCTGGCTGGCGGCGTTCATGGGCCTGTGGGCGCTGGGCTTTCTTACGTTGTGCTGGTTTCTGGCCAGGCGAAGCCACCCCCTGGCCCGCGATTTTGCCGCGGCGCGCAGCGTCAGCACCGGCAAGGTGGTGGATGCGGTGACCAACCTCACCAATATTCGCCTGTTCGCCCGCCACCCATACGAGCACAGCTACCTGGGCCGCTTTCTGGACCGCGAGGTCGCTGCCGCTGACCGCTCGCTAGGCTACATGGAAAAGATCCGCTGGCTGCAGAACGCCTGCGGCGTGCTGCTCAAGCTCGGCATTTTGCTGCTGGCGCTGTGGCTGTGGCAGCGCGGCAGCATCGACATTGCCACTTTCGTCACGGCCACCAGCCTGTCGCTGATGATCATCACCGACGTGGCCGGCCTGTCGCGGCGGCTGCTGGAGTTCTTCGAGGCAATGGGCAACATCGCCAACGGCGTACGCACCTTGGTGCGCCCCCATGATGTACGCGATGCCAATGAGGCACCGGCATTGCAGGTCGAGCGTGGCGAGGTCCACTTCGCCGACGTGAGCTTTGGCTACCACCCTGGGCGGCCGATTTTCCAGGGGTTGAACCTGCATATTCCGGCAGGGCAGCGCGTTGGCCTGGTGGGGGCATCGGGCTCGGGCAAGTCGACATTATTGGGGCTGCTGCTGCGCTTGTACGACGTGAACGCAGGCCAGGTTTTGATCGATGGCCAGGACGTGCGCACGGTTACTCAACACTCGCTGCACCAGCAGGTCGGCCTGATACCCCAGGAGCCAGGCCTGTTCCACCGCAGTATCCGCGAGAACATCCACTATGGTTGCCTGGAGGCAGGTGACGAAGCGTTGCAGGCGGCCATCGACCGCGCCGGTGCACGGGATTTTATCGAGGCCATGGAGCAGGGCGTCGAGTCGTTGGTAGGGGAGCGCGGGGTGAAGCTTTCCGGTGGCCAGCGGCAACGCATCGCCATTGCCCGGGTGCTGCTGAAGAACGCGCCGATTCTGGTGATGGACGAAGCCACCTCAAGCCTGGACTCGATCACCGAGCGCTACATTCAGGACAAACTCGACGAGATCATGGAGGACAAGACGGTGATCGTGGTGGCCCATCGGTTGTCGACGGTGGCGCACCTGGACCGGATCGTGGTGTTCGATAACGGGCGCATCGTCGAGGATGGCAGCCATGCGCAGTTGCTGGCACGGCGGGGCTATTACCACCGATTGTGGAGCCGTCAGGGGGAAGCGGCCTGACGTATACCAGGCTGCGGTCCCTAGGTGTTCGGTCTGGAGAGCGGGGATACGGTCCATGCCGTTATCTGCAGAACCAACTGTCCGCAGCCCAACACCCCTCACACACTTTGCCCTCCCACCAGCACCAACCACCTGGCAAACCCCAGCAAAATCAACCTGTTGAACCCGGCACAACTCCTGCAACAGGGCTGTTAACGCCCAGTCAACCGCAGGAGCGACCTTGAACCGACCCATCCTCCCCCTGATCCCGCTCTGCGCTGCGCTGGCCTTGATCGGCTGCGAGCGTGCCGAGCAGCACACGGTGCAGAGCACCCAGCCCATCAAAGGTGGCACCTTGGTTTATGCCACCGATCGCGAGCCCACCTGCCTCGACCCCCACGTAGCCGGTGACATGCCCCAAGTGTTCGTGGCCCAGCAGTACCTCGACTCGCTGGTGTCGATGGACAGCGACGGCCAGATCGGCCCGTGGCTGGCGACGCGTTGGGAGGTGTCTGAGGACGGCCTGCGCTACACCTTCCACCTGCGCCGCGACGTGCACTTCACCGATGGCACGCCGTTCAACGCCGAGGCGGTCAAGGCCAACCTCGACCACATGGTCGACCCAAAGACCCAATCCAGTACTGCCGGTGGTTACATCCGCCAGTACCGCGGCACCCAGGTGCTCGACGACTACACGGCGCAGGTCACGCTGGCCACGCCTTATGCCGCGTTCCTTGAAGTGCTGGCCCAGGGCTTTCTGGGTATCCAGTCGCCCACTGCGCTCAAGCGCAGTCGTGACCAGAACTGTGAAGCGCCGGTGGGCAGCGGCCCATTCAAGGTGGCGCGCTGGGACCGGCAGAACCAGGTAGAACTGGTGCGCAATCCCGATTACAACTGGGCGCCGCCGACTGCGCAGCACCAAGGCCCGGCGTACCTGGACCGCATCGTCTGGAAGTTCATCCAGGAGCCTTCGGTGCGCTTCGCCTCCTTGCAGGCCGGCGAGGTGGACGTGATCGAGACGCTGCCGCCGGAGTCCCATGAGGCGGCGCGGCGCAATCCGGATGTCGACCTGATCATCGCCCAACGCCCTGGCAACCCCACCAACGGCACCTTCAACCTGCGCCGCGCACCGTTCGACGATATCCGCGTACGCGAGGCGTTCGTGCGCAGCGCCGATGTCGAGGGTGCGCTCAAGAGCGTGTACTTCGGCGAGTTCCCCCGCTCCGGCGGGCCGCTGAGCGTGGCCACGCCGTTCTACAGTGGCGACTTCGAGCACAGCCAGGACTACGACCCGGCGCGTGCGGCCAAGCTACTGGACGAGGCCGGTTGGACCGGACGCGACAGCGACGGCTATCGCACCAAAGATGGCCAGCGGCTGCGCGCGGTTGTGCTGATCGGTGCTCGCACGCCGCCGTCGGAACTGACCCTGTGGGAGCAGGTGCAAGCCACCACCCGCCAGGTCGGCCTGGAGCTGGTGCTCGACCAGATGAGCGACGCCCAGGTCACTACCCGCCAGGCCGCCTGGGACTATGACATCCGCACCGGCTACTGGAACACCAATACCCCCGACGTGCTGCGCATCATCTTCACCACCGCCTTCGTGCAGCCTGCCGGGGTGGGCGGCTATCACCAGAACTCCTCCGGCTATGCCGACCCGGGCTATGACGCGCTGCTCGACAGCGCCCTGGCCACCCAGGACCCCGAGCTGCGCCGCCAGCGCTATTACCTGGCGCAGCAGCAGGCGGCAGCGCAGTACCTGCAGCTCACCACCTACCCGCAAAGCACACGCCTGGGCATCTACAAGACGGCCCATGGCGTACGCCTGGAGCCTTCGCTGGCAGTGACCTACCTCTATGACGCATGGGTGAACAAATGACGCTGACAACCCTCGCCGTGAGCGATCCGCGCCGTGAGCGCCTGGCCGCCCTGGGGCGGCGTGCCGCCATCCGCCTGGCCGGGGGCGTGCTGGTGCTGTGGGCAGTGGCCACGCTGACCTTCTTCGCCCTGCGCCTGATGCCGGGCGACCCGGTGCTGGCGATTCTCGGTGGCACCACGGGCAATCCGTCCCCTGAGGCCATCGAAGCGGCCCGCCAGGAGTTCGGTCTCGACAAGCCCTTGCCTGTGCAGTACGTGCTCTACCTCGGGCGCCTGTTGCACGGCGACCTGGGCATGTCGTATTCGCAGCACCTGCCGGTGACGCGGGTCTTGGCAGAGCAGGGCGGCGCCACCCTCGAGCTGACCGTGGCGGCGCTGGTGCTGGCCTGGTTGCTGGTGCTGTTGTTGACCGTCATCACGGCCGGCCGTGGGCGGTTGATCGGCGGTGCGGCCTCGCTGCTGGAAACCCTGAGCGCGGCCTTGCCCCACTTCTGGCTGGGCGTGGTGCTGCTGGCCGTGTTCGCCTTTGGCCTGCGCTGGTTCCCGCCGGCCGGCAGCGACAGCCTGGCCAGCCTGGTGCTGCCAGCGTTTTCCCTGGCCATTCCGCTGGCAGGCTTCATTGCCCAGGTAACCCGTGAATCGTTGGAGCTGACGCTGGACCAGCCTTTCGTCCTAACCGCCCGTACCCGCGGGTTGAGCGACCTGGCCGTGCGCTTTCGGCACGCCCTGCGCCATGCCTTGCTGCCTGGCGTGGCGCTGTCGGGCTGGGCCATCGGTGCGCTGATCAGTGGCGCTGTGGTGTGCGAAGTGATCTTTTCGCGCAAAGGTATCGGCCGTCAGCTGTACCAGGCCGTGCAGTTGCAGGACTTGCCGCTGGTGATCGGTATCAGCCTGGTAGTAGCGGCCGGTTATGTACTGGCCAATATTCTGGTCGACCTGTTGTACCAGTGGATCGACCCTCGGCAACAGGAGGCTGCAGCATGAATGACCTGACCTTGGACAGGGCCGTGGCGCCCCGGCGAACCCAAAGGCGCCTGGCCCTGCCACCGGTGGGGGCGAGCCTGGCGCTGCTGTTCCTGGCAGCACTGCTGTTGGCGGCGCTGGCCCCCGGGCTGTTCACCGGCATCGACCCCTTGGCGATCGTCCCGCGCGAAGCCTTCCAGCCGCCCAGCTGGGTGCATTGGCTGGGCACCGACCAGTCGGGCCGCGACATCTTTGCGCGGATCATTCACGGCACCCGCCAGAGCCTGCTGATTGGTGTGGCAGCCACGGCGATCTCGATGGCCATCGCCATCCCCCTGGGGTTGCTCGGCGGCCTGGGTGGAGCCCGGCTGGATCGGACAGTGGGCTGGTTGTTGGAAGTGTTGTTCGCCTTCCCCAGCCTGGTGCTGGCGCTGCTGTTCGTCGCAGTGTTCGGCAGCGGCGTCGGCACGCTGATTGTTGCCACGGGTCTGGGCGGCGCGCCTGGGTATGCGCGCATGGTCCGCGGCCAGGTGCTGGCAGTGCGCAACGCCGGCTACATCGAGGCGGCGCGGGCGCTGGGTCACCCGACGTCGCGCATTGTCCTGCGCCAGTTGCTGCCCAATGCCATGCGCCCGTTGGTGGTGACGCTGACCATGGGCGTCGGCCAGGCCATCGTCTGGGCCTCGGCGCTGAGCTTCCTGGGCCTGGGCGCACGGCCGCCGGCCCCGGAGTGGGGGACCATGCTGTCGATGGGCCGCGACTTCATTGCAAACGCCTGGTGGCTGACCTTCTTCCCCGGTCTGTTCATCGTGTTGACCACACTGGCCACCACGGTGACCGGCCGCTATATCCAACAACGCCTGGAGGGCCGCCTGCCATGAGTGAAAAAACCTTGATCGTCGAGGGGTTGAACGTCGCGTTCGACGGCAGCAGTGTGGTCCGCGACCTGTCGTTCACCTTGCAGCCGGGGCGTTGCGTGGCGCTGGTGGGGGAGTCGGGTTCGGGCAAAAGCGTCAGCGCCCGCAGCCTGGTCGGCCTGGCCGGAGCACGGGCGCAGGTGAGCGCACGCCAATTGAGCTTTGCCGGCCACCACCTGCTCGGTCTGAGCGAGCGCCAGTGGCGTGGGGTGCGGGGCAAGGACATCGGCTTCGTGCTGCAGGACGCGCTGGTATCGCTCGACCCGCTGCGGCCAGTGGGCAAGGAAATTCTTGAGGTGCTGCAGACCCATCGATACGGCGACCGGCAATCGCGTATTGAGCGGGTACATCAGTTGCTGGACCGGGTCGGCGTGCCGGACGCCCCTCTGCGTGCCCGGCAGCGCCCGGGGCAGCTGTCCGGCGGCTTGCGCCAGCGTGCATTGATTGCCAGCGCCCTGGCGCTTGACCCTGCGCTGGTGATCGCCGATGAGCCGACCACGGCACTGGACGCGACGGTGCAGGCGCAGATTCTCGACGTGTTCCGGCAGATCAAGGCGCGCGGCGCTTCTTTGCTGATCATCAGCCATGACCTGGCGGTGGTCGCGCAGCTGGCTGACGACGTGCTGGTGCTGCGTCACGGCGAGGTGGTTGAGCAGGGGCCGATGGAGCAAGTGCTGCGCCAGCCGCGCCACCCGTACACCCAGGCGCTGCTGGCCGCTGTGCCGGCCGAGCACCCGCGTGGTAGCCGCCTCTCGCCGGAGCGTGCAGGCGTGCAGCGCGAGCCGAAGCCTCGGCTGAACAGCGATGTGCTGCTGCAAGGGCGCGGCCTGGGCAAGCGCTACCTAGGCCCGGACGGCTTGCTGCGGCAGGTCGTGCAAGGCGTCGATTTCACCTTGCGCGCCGGGCGTACGCTGGGCATCGTCGGCGAGTCGGGCTCGGGCAAGACCACCGTAGCGCGCATCGCCCTCGGTCTGCTGCAGCCCGATGAAGGCGAAGTGCTGTACCGCGGCCAGCCCTGGAACCGCCCCGACAACGCCGTGACCGAAGCCCGACGCCGGCCGCTGCGCCGTGAGATCAGTGTGATCTACCAAGACCCGCTGGGTTCGTTCGACCCCCGCTGGACGGTGGCGCAGATTCTCGACGATGCCTTGCAGGTGGCCGGTGTAGAGACGGCGGCTCGCCCGGCGCGTATCGCCGTGCTGCTCAATCAGGTGCGCCTGCCGGCCGAACTTGCCCAGCGCCGACCCTTGCAACTGTCCGGGGGCCAACGCCAGCGGGTAGCAATCGCCCGGGCGATCGCCAGCGAACCCAGGCTGATCATCTGTGACGAGCCAGTGTCGGCCCTGGACGTATCGGTGCAGGCCCAGGTGCTTGACCTGCTGGCTGACCTGCAGGACGAGCTGGGCCTGGCTTACCTGTTCATTTCCCATGACCTGGGTGTAATCCGCCATGTCAGCGATGACGTGCTGGTGATGCGCCATGGGCAGGTGGTGGAGCAGGCGCCGGTCGAGCAGTTGTTCGACAACCCAACCCACGAATACACCCGACGGTTGCTGGGCGCAGTGCCCCGGCTGCCCGGCAGCGGCAGTGAACTGGTGGTGCCGCCGCTGGACCTGGAGCATGAAGCCTTCGACCTGTTCGACGAATCACGCCTGTGGAAGATCGCGGTGTGATCTGAAGCTCAAGGCGTGCGCATTTTCCGGGGCCTCAGCAGGGCTCCCACAGCCCGTGTGCCGACTTTACGAATGCTGTCATTAAGGACTGAACCATGACCACTTTCCAACGCTTTCCCGCCCAAGCGCCGGCCGCCAATGTCGCCGCCCTGAAGGCGCGCATCCTGGCGCTGCTGCCAAACATCGCCGCCGGTGCTGCCCAGCGCGAACGTGACCGGCAGTTGCCCTACGAGGCCATCGCTCAACTGGCCGCCGCCGGGCTGTATACCCTGCGCATTCCTGCCCAGTACGGCGGCCCCGGCGGCACGGTCAGTGATGTGATCGAGCTGCTGCTGCATGTCGCCGCCGCCGACTCCAACGTCGCCCAGGCCCTGCGCCCTGGTTTTGCCTTTGTCGAAGGCCTGTTGGTGTCACGCGCCGAAGGCGCCGAGCAGGAGCGCGAGCGGTGGTTCGCCCGCTACCTGGACGGGGCGGTGATCGGCAATGCCGGCTGGGAACTGGGCGGTGCCAACGGGGCCATTGCGGCGCGCCTGGTGCGCGAAGGCGAACACTTTCGCGCCAACGGCAGCAAGTTCTACAGCACCGGGGCGCTGTTTGCCGACTACGTCAGCGCGGTCGCCCTGGACGAAGACGAGCAGCCAGTGTCGTTCATTCTGCCGCGTGATCGCGAGGGCCTGGAGCTGGTCGACGACTTCGACGCCATGGGCCAGCGCCTGACCGCCAGCGGCACCACGCACCTGCGCGATGTGAAGGTCGAAGCCAGTGACATTCGCACCCGCACCGTGGAGGAGGGCAAACGCACCCTGGTTACGCCGTTCCTGCAGCTGTTTCTCGGGACGGTGCTGGCTGGTATCGCCCGCAATGCGCTGAACGACGCCAGCCAGTTTGCCCGCGAACACGCCCGCCCGATCAAGCACAGCAGCGCCAGCCGTTCGGTGGATGACCCCTATGTGGAGCTGTCGGTCGGCGATATCGCAGCCCGAGCCTACGGCGCCGAGGCGCTGGTGCTCAAGGCGGCTGCGACCATCGACAAGGCTTGGGCCGCGCAGCTGGACGAAGCGGCGGTGGAGCAGGCAGCCCTGGAAGTTGCTCAGGCCCAGTACCTGGTAGCAGAGCTTGCGCTCAAGGCCGCCGAGACAGTGTTCGATGTCGGTGGTGCCTCCACCACGGGTCGTCAGCATAACCTTGACCGGCACTGGCGCAACGCCCGCACGGTGGCCAACCACAACCCGCGTCAGTGGAAGGCGGCGGTGGTGGGTGCCTGGCAGCTCAAAGGCACCCGGCCGCCTGTCTCGGGGCTGTTTTGACCGCCCAGCCGGCCCCGCTCGCCGACCTGGCACAAAGCCCGAAGGTGCCGGTGATCATCGGGGCCGCGCTGTTCATGGAGCTGCTCGACAGCACGGCAGTAATGACCGCCTTGCCACAGATGGCCGCCGACTTTGGTGAGCCGGGCCTGCGCATGAACCTGGTGGTGTCGCTATACATGCTGGCCCTGGCGCTGTGCGTGCCGGTCAGCGGCTGGGCGGCCGAGCGCTTTCGACCGCGTCAGGTGATGCTGCTGGCAATGGGGCTGTTCACCTGCGCCTCGCTGGCCTGCGCCCTGGCCGAGTCGCTCTGGCAACTGTGCCTGGGGCGCATGCTGCAAGGTGCAGCCGGTGCGTTGATGACGCCGGTGGGGCAGGTGATCATCCTGCGTTGGTCGAGCCGGGAACAGTTGCTCCAGGCCATGTCGTGGCTGGCGTTGCCGGCACTGGTGGGGCC
This sequence comes from Pseudomonas sp. NBRC 111131, assembly GCF_001320525.1. Classification (NCBI taxonomy): domain Bacteria; kingdom Pseudomonadati; phylum Pseudomonadota; class Gammaproteobacteria; order Pseudomonadales; family Pseudomonadaceae; genus Pseudomonas; species Pseudomonas sp. NBRC 111131. The sequence continues at coordinate 79,098 of NZ_BCBH01000014.1, forward strand.
GCTGATCGGACCGTTGCTGGGCGGGCTGCTGGTGACGGTGCTGTCGTGGCACTGGATCTTTTTGATCAACTTGCCAATCTGCCTGGTGGGTTGCTGGTTGATCCTGCGCCATGTACCGGACTATCCGGCACGCCCAGTACCGCCGCTGGATGTGCGTGGCTTGCTGCTCAGTGGCGGGGCGTTGGCCATGCTGGTGTTCGGGCTTGAGTCGCTGGGGCTGGGGCAGTTGCCGTGGACGTGGGCGCTGGGCCTGATCATCGGCGGTGTGGCTTGCGCGCTAGGTTACCTGGCCCATGCGCGGCGCCATCCCAACCCGTTGGTCGACCTGTCGTTGTTGCGCCTGCGCAGCTTCGGCGTGATCCAGGCCGGTGGTGGTCTGTTTCGTCTGGGCTCGGCGGCGCAGCCGTTCCTGATCGTGTTGCTGCTGCAGAACAGCCTGGGCATGAGCCCGCTGGCGGCTGGGTGGCTGGTGGTCAGTGGTGGCCTTGGCGCGCTGTTAATGAAATTGCTGGCCGTGCCGCTGGTGCGGCGATTTGGCTATCGGCGCGTGCTCAGTTGCAATGCCGTGCTCAGCGGCGCTGGCATTGCCTTGTGTGCCAGCTTTGACCGGGACACGGCCGTGTGGCTGATGGCCGTGGTGTTGTTCGCCGCGGGCCTGGTGCGCTCGTTGCAATTTTCCACGATGGGCGCTGCCAGTTACCAGGATGTGCCCGGTGAGCGCTCTGCGGCGGCCAGTTCGCTGTCGTCGATGTCGGTGCAGTTGACCATGGCCATGTCGGTAAGCCTGGCGGGTGTGTTGCTGGGGTTATTGGCCGGGCTCGAAGGCCGCAACGAAACCTCGGTCGCGGACATTGCCACGGTGATATTGCTATGCGCAGCGATGTGCGGGATATCGGGGTGGGTGTTCCGGCGTTTAGCGGGCTGACCGTCTTGCGCAACTTCCAGACGTTGACGCAATGCCTGGGGGAGCAGCGTGCCGGCGATAAGGCCGGCACAGCTCCAGCAAAACCTCAGATCGACAACCGCACCATCCGGCTGTCCACCACCTGAGGCTCCGGCCCCCGCCGCTTGTTCACCACCAGCTCACCAATCGCAATCAGCCGCGTGCGTGTCACATTGCGCGACAAGCCCAGCAACTGAGCGGTGTGTACTTGGTTGTAATGGCAGAAGTGGTACGCCGAGCGCAGCAACGCATTCTCGACTTTCTCGTACAGATCGCCAGGTTGTTCTTCGTACAGCCGGCTGAATGCCTGCTGCAGCAAATCTTCCACGGCATTGCTGGTCGGCTCCTCCTCCTGGCGCTCCAGGCGCAAGTTGGACAGGCGCAGGTCCTGGGCCTGGACCAGCCCGTCGCCACAGGTGAGCAAGCTGTGATGAATCACGTTTTCCAGCTCGCGGATATTGCCCGGCCAACTGTACTCCACCAGCTTGGCCTGGGCCTTGGGGCTCAGCTCTACCGGGCCGTAGCCTAGCCGTTCGCTGTAGCTGCGGATGAAATGGCGGGCCAACGGCAGAATGTCGCCTGGCCGGTCGCGCAGCGGATGCAGCTGCAGGGTGACGACGTTCAGGCGGTAATACAGGTCTTCGCGAAAATGCCCGGCATTGATCGCTTTCTCCAGCTGCACGTTGGTGGCCGCCAGCACCCGCACATTGATCGGGATGCTCTTGCGCGAGCCCAGGCGCACCACTTCGCGCTCTTGCAGCACGCGCAGCAGTTTGACCTGGATCGGCAGCGGCAGGTCGCCGATTTCGTCGAGGAACAGCGTGCCGCCGTTGGCCTCCTCGAACCAACCGGCCTTGGCCGCCAAGGCGCCGGTGAAGGCGCCTTTTTCATGGCCGAACAGTTCGGCTTCTACCAGCGACTCGGAGAAAGCGCCGCAGTTGACCGCGACGAATGGGCCGTTGCGCCGGCCGCTGAGGTTGTGAATGTGGCGCGCGACCAGCTCCTTGCCCGTGCCGGTTTCGCCGATGATCAGGACGCTGGCCTCACTGGGGGCGACCTGTTGCAGGTGGGCGAGCAGCGCCTGCGATCTGGGGTCTTCGAAGACCTGTGCGGTCGCCCTGATCGAGGTAGCCAGTGTCGGTGACGGGGGAAGGGTCAGCAGTTGCATGGGCGATCCTTAGGAATAGAAGGATGGGGCAGGGCGCTTGCCGCTGAGGGCCCACTCGCCGAGCTCGTGGATGCGGTAATCCACCGGGTCGTGCAGGGTTTGCGTCCTCAGGTTGCGCCAGTGGCGATCGAAGCGCAGCGAGGCATGGGTGGCGCGAGCGCCAGTCACCTCGAACAGACGGTTGCAGATGTCCAGGCCGTGCCGGGTGGCTGCCACCTTGGCGGTGCCGATGGCCAAGGCCAGGTCGCCACGCTCCTCGGCAGTCAGCGCGTGCTCCTTGGCCCAGGCAGCGTCAAGCTGGTGGGCGGCGCGCTCGATCAGCACCCTCACGCTTTCCAGGCCCACCCAGAACTCACCGTAATGGCGCAGCACATAAGGGTCCTCGGCACTGGTGGCGGCACTGGAGCGGAACCATGGCCGGCTTTCCTTGAGGGTGTACTGGCGTGCTTCGTCAAAAGCGCCTTCGGCGATGCCCAGGAACAGGTTGGCAAAGTGCAATTGAGCGATCAGTGGGCGCAGGGCGGCAAACGGAGTGCTCAGCGGGCCTGGGTCGAGCAGCAGTTCGTTGTCCTCCACCCGCACCCGCTCGAACGTAGCGCTGCCGCTGTCGGTCTGACGCTGGCCAATGTTGTTCCAATCGTTGTGCAGGGTGATGCCGGTGCGGCCACTGGGTATCGCGGCGATCAGCAGCTTGCCGCCGGCACGCTCATCCACGGCCGAGGCAATCAGCATTTCCGAGTCGCTGGCGCCGGAGCAGAAGCTCTTCTTGCCGGAGAACTCGCACCAGCCATCGAAGTGCTTGACCACCGTGCGGGTGTCCAGCGGGTTGAGGGCGTTGCCCCAGAACCAGTGTTTGCGCGCGGTCTGTTCGAACCACGGCTGCCATTGATCGGGGCGCGAGAACAGGCGCACGGTGGCCAGCATCAGGTGGTGGAAGCCGAACACGTGGGCCAGCGAGCTGTCGACCCGGGCGAACTCACGCACCACCTCGAAGGTGTCACGCCAGCTGGCGCCCTGGCCGCCAAAGGCCTGCGGGATCGCCAGCGACAGCAGGCCGCTGTCGCGCAGGGCATCACGTTCGGCCTTGGGCGTGCCGCCGTGTTCATCACGCTCGACGGCGCTGTGGGCGAACTGCCCGGCCAGTTCGCGAGCGATGGCCAGGGCAGGGCGCTCAGTGGCAGTTACAGGTGCATTCATGGCCGCTCCTCAGGCGCTCTTGCGCAGCGCATGGTGGGCGCCGAACAGCGGTACGGCGCGCTCGGCAGCCAGACGGATGCGGGCATGCAGGGCATCGCTGGACACCCGGTAGTTGGCCAGCTCGGCTTGGCTTGCGTACACGCCGATCGGCAGGGTCAAGGCTTGCAGGAAGCTGAACAGCGGGCGCAGCTGGTGGTCCAGCACCAGTGCGTGGCGTTCGCTGCCGCCGGTGGCAGCGAGCAGTACGGGCGTGTCGACCAGTGCGTCCTGGCCGATCAGGTCGAACAGGTGCTTGAAGTGGCCGGGAAAGCTCCCACGGTAGACGGGTGTGGTCACTACCAGCAGATCGGCCGTTTCCACCAGACGTAATTGCTGTTCGACTGCTTCGGGCAGCTCGCTGCGCCATAGCGCGGCGCCCAGTGGCCGGGCGATGTCGCCCAGTTCGATCAGGTGAGGTCTGATGTTCAGGTGTTGGCCAAGTTCGGCGAGGATCGCCTCGGTCAGGCTCAAGGTGCGCGACGGGCGGGAAGTGCCGCCGGACAAGGCTACGACGTTCAGGGGGGCGCTCATGGCAGGTCTCCGGTTGAGTAAGCGGGACTTTGCTTGAGCAATCGTCGTGCCGGGTTTCAAATCTCTTGTTAATCAACAGGTTGCGTGCTTTTAACGTCGCTACCCTGTTGCCTTGTGGGCGTTTGGTGTTGATCAGGTGTTGCGCTGCAGACAGTTGGCCGGGTGTTGGCGGCTGTACAGTTGGAAGCGTTATAGAGGATTTATGACGATTAAAAAAAGAATAAGAATTCATATTCTTATGTCTTTGTTGTTAAGCACCGCGCGCACGCCGGGAAAACGGCCAACGAGAACAAGGCGAAAAAAAGCCCGCTGACCGAGCGGGCTGAAGGCACAACGCTTGCGTGATTCAGTGGTTCAGGCCATCGCTGATCACAATGCCCTTGGCCTGCATCGCTTCGATCAATCCGGCCCGCACCGTGGGTAGGTTGAGCATGCTGCGCTGGCGCACCCGGTGCACTTCTTCTGCGCTGTACGGCTGCCAGTGTTCCGGCGAGCTGTTGCCCGCCATGCCGTCACGTGCCAGCAGCCAGTTGAGCAAGTCGGCAATCTGCTGGTCATTGAGCGCCGATTGCGAGATGCCCGGGACCCGCACCAGGAATTCGCGGCCACCCGCCACGCGCAGGAAGTTGCCGACAAAGCCCTGCATGCGCGGGGTGTCGTTGGCCGCCGAGCCCTGGCCGTGGTCGCGGTGGCAGCCGGCGCACTGCAACTGATAGTTCACCGGGGTCGAGTAGCCGGCCTGGGCAATCGGCACCGGCGGTACTTCATTGCCCTGCGCCGGCCGCTGGTTGGGGTTGGGCAAGGTCCTGGCCTGGCCGAGCGGGGCCAGCAGGCTCAAGAGCAGAAGCGCCGCTACACCTTTCACCGGGCTACACCGCCACGCCACGGATGATGGTGACGGTGCAATTGTAGATCTTCGACTCGGCCCCAGGCACCAGTTGATGTCGTTGTTGTTGAACGGGCGATACAGCGGTTGCTCGTCATCATTGCGCGAGCAGGCGCATTGGCCGCAGGCGTGCTTACCGCAACAGTCGTTGTACGAAATGATGTAGTTCTTGCCATCGGCCGGGTTGCGGCAAGTGCCGATCCAGGTCACCAGCGAGGCATCGGTGCCAGGCGGGCAGGAGGTAATCGAGCCGCCGCAGCATGAGCAGAGGAACCCGTCGATCGAGCAGTTGCGCCAGTAGTCGCAACTGGTCGGGTCACCCGGGTCGCCCATTTTCGGCTGTTCGGCGGCCAGCGCCTTGGCGGTACGGTCGATGGGCAGCAGCAGCGGCAACGCGGCACCGGCGACCATCAGTGAACCCAGGCGGGCCAGTACCTTGCGCCGTGACGTGGTGTCGGCGACATGGCGGCTGGAGCGTTCAAACAGTGTGTCGAGAAACTTCATGGTCGGCTCCGCGATCAGTGTTGCGCGCTGTGGGAGTGGGCAGGTTCATGCGTGTGTTCGCCATGCAGGTATTGCTGCAGGCTGGCGCTGCCCAGGTGGACGGTTTCGAACAGGCTGTCGAGGTGTTCGCGGGAGTTGACCAGGCCCTTGGCCCGCAGGGTGCCGGCCGGGTCGATGAGCACGGCATAGGGCAGCTTGCCGATCTGGTAGGCCATGCCGATCTCGGGGCCGACCACGTAGGTGGCGTGCTGCAGGTCGTTGGCCTCGATCAGCGCCTGTTGCTCGGCGAAGTCGCCATCGCTCACATAGATCACGTCCAGGGCGCCGCGGTTGTCCCGGGCGATCGACTTCACGGCGGGCAGCAGTGACTTGCACACCGGGCAGCCGGGGGCGAGGAAGAACAGCAGTTGCGAGCGTTCGCCCTGGTAACCGATGTTCACCGGGCGGCCGTGGCGGTCGGCGGCGGTGACCTGGGGGGCGGGGTCATTGACGGTGACGCCTTTGTCCACCATCAGGGCGCCGGCTGGGGCGATGCGGCCGTGCAGTACGCCAATCTGGCGCACCAGGGCCATGACCGTGAAGGCGACGGCGATCAGTAGCAGCCAGAGCAGGATGTTCGAGGCGACAAGCAGTTGCATGGGTTATCTCCCGGTCAATTTGGCAAGGCGCGGCTGGTTGGCCAGCAGGCCGTCCACCGCTACATGAATCAGCAGTGCCACGGCAGCCGCCGCGATCACCACGAAAATATCCAGGGCGCCCAGGGCGCGTTCGCCCATCGGCAGTGCGGCAAGGCCGGCGAGCAGGGCGATGATCAGGTTGCGCAGCAGCAGAACCGGGCGCAGCGGTTGCGCAGCGCCGGGGCCGGAGCAGCCGCAGTCGATGTCGCGGCGGCCGCGCCAGAGGTTCAGGCCGATGGCGCTGGCGTACAGCACCATCAGCAACACCACGCCCAGCGCCGCCAGGCTGCGCCACGCAGGTGTCAGCAAGGCCAGTGCCAGGGCCAGCTCGGCCAGTGCCAGGCTGACGGTGCTGGCGGGCGCCAAGGCGCTGGGCAGCACCTGGTAGGCGCGCACGATGGCGCTGAAGGCACGCAGGTCACGCAGCTTATGGCTGGCGGCGCTGGCCAGCAGTGCAGCCAGGGCAGTGCTGCTGGCGATTACCAGAACAGGGTCGAGCATGGTCGGTCCTCCCGTTTACCAAGGTGCCAGGGTGAGCACGGGTGTTGCGGCGATCTGGTCCATGGCCCCGGTGTGCTTGCCGCTGGCCAGGTCGAAGAACTGCACGCCGCCTTCCAGGTCGGTGGCGACCAGGATCGGTGCCTTGTCGTGGCTCGCCTGCAGACTCCACACCGGTTTTGGCGACTCCAGCGCGCCCAGCTTCTTGCCGGTCTTGAGGTCGAAGGCCCAGATGGTCGTGCTGGGGTCTTCCCATTTGCCGTCGGTGTGCTGCTCATGCATCAGGGCGTACAGGCGGTCCAGGCCGGGGGCCAGGGCCAATGCCTGCCAGCCACCTGGGGCCCACCCCTGTTTGCGTTCCTCTGCGTTGACCAGCGACCAGGTAGGCAACGGCTTGGCCTTGTCGCCCGCGAAGCTGACCGGGTACACCTCGCCGTGGGTGGTGGTGAAGTAGTAGGTGTCGCCATTGGCAATGGCGCGCTCGTTGAGGCGCACCTTGTTCGGGTCGAAGAACGGCGTTTGCGCGCGCGACACTTCCTTGCCCTGGTCGTCGAGGGTGACCACCAGCAGCTGGCCATCACCGCACAGCGAGGCGAAGCTGCGCTTGCCGACCGGGTAGTTGAGCACGCAGCCGCTGATGGGCACTTCGCTGGCCACCTTGCGGGCCTGGGTGTCGACTACGGTCACTGAGGTCGAGGGCGTAAGGTTGAAGACATAGGCCAGCTTGCTGTCGGCGCTGACCCCCATGGCGTACTTCTCGGTCAGGGTCGAGGCGCGCTTGGCCGGCAGCACTACCTCCCATTCCGGGCGCAGGGTCTGGGTATCCCAGGCCACCAGCACGTCGGTGCGCTCACCGTAGGTACCGCGCGAGTAGAACAGGTTGGCCGAGTACAGGGTACGGTTGTCCGGGCTCAGCGCCGTGGGCGCGACGAAGGCATTGGTGGTCATGCCAAGCATGCGCCTGGCCTTGGGATCGACCACCACCACCTTGCCGGCAATCGGGTTCTTGAAATCCACATCGAGGATGTAGACACGGTGTGGGTCCGGGGGGAACGGCAGGGTGTTGCTGCCGATTTCTTCGGCGGGCAGCTCGGCCCGCACGCTGGTGCTTGCGGCCAGGGCCAAGGCCAGGGCCGCCGAGATGCTGAGCCTGTCGACGCGACGCATTGGCTATCTCCGGTGTTGTTATGGGTTATGCACACATCGCAGTGTGCCGCGTGGGCCAGGGCGGTGATTTGGCCAGCGTGACATTCTCTTGAGGCTCCCTGACAAAACACCGGGCAGGGCTGGCAGGCGGCGGCCGGGCGTTTGAAGATCGGCCGGCACCTTCTTTTGCGCTGCCATCCAGGAGTCATGTCATGAGCGATATCCAGCTGTTACCTGCCGTGGTCGAGTTCCTCGCCAGGCCCCATGGCCATTTCATCGAGGGCCACTACCAGGTGGGGGAGACGGGGGCGTCGATCGACATTCATGACCCGTCCACGGGCGCGGTGATCAGCCGTGTCGCCGAGGCCTGCGAAACCGAGGTCGAGCGTGCGGTACGCAGCGCCCGGCAAGCGTTCAAGGGCGCCTGGGCGGATGTTTCGCCCTACCAGAAAGGTGTTGTACTCAACCGCCTGGCGGACCTGATCGAGGCCCATACCGAGGAGCTGGCACAGCTTGAAACCCTGTGCTCAGGCAAATCGATCAACCTCTCACGGGGCCTGGAAATTGCCCAGAGCGTGGTGTTTCTGCGCTATTTCGCGGGGTGGGCCAGCAAGATCACCGGGCAGACCATGACGCCCTCGATCCCCTCGTTTGCAGGCGAGTGCTATACCGCGTTCACCTTGCGTGAACCGGTGGGTGTGGTGGCGGGGATCGTGCCGTGGAATTTTTCGGTGATGATCGGTATCTGGAAGATAGCCTCGGCCCTGGTGACCGGCTGTACCATCGTGGTCAAGCCCAGCGAGTTCACCCCGCTGACCCTGCTGCGCATTGCCGAACTGGCAACCGAAGCCGGGGTGCCGGCGGGAGCCTTCAATGTGGTCAATGGCCGGGGTGCCGTAGGGCAGCGTCTGATTGCGCATCCGCAGGTGGCCAAGGTGGCGTTCACCGGCTCGGTGCCGACCGGTATCGACGTGGGCAAGGCGGCGATGGCGGCCAACCTTACCCGCGCGACGCTGGAGCTGGGCGGCAAGAATGCAGCGGCGCTGCTGGCGGATGTCGATGTGGACAGTGCCGTGGCCGGCATCGTGCAAACGGCCTATGTGCATCAGGGCCAGGTGTGCGCGTCGCCAGAGCGGTTGTACGTACACCGCAGCAAGGTGGACGAGGTCAGCGCCAAGCTGGGGGCGGCGCTGAAGCAGTTGAAGATCGGCTCTGCGCTGGACCCGCAGGCCCAGTTCGGGCCCTTGGCCAATGCGGCGCACCTGCAGAAGATCCTGGGCTTCTTCGACCGTGCGCGGGCCAGCAACACGGTGGTGTGCGGCGCCAGGGCGGTCGAGCGGCCGGGTTACTTCGTCGAACCGACGGTGGTGCTGGCCAATGGTGCCAACGACCCGCTGCTGCACGAGGAAACGTTCGGGCCGATTGTTTGCGTGCTGCCATTCGATGACGAAGAGCAACTGCTGGCACTGATGAACGACAGCCCCTATGGCCTGACGGCCAGCCTGTGGACCAATGACCTGTCCAAGGCGCTACGGCTGATTCCACGGATCGAGGCGGGGACGGTGTGGGTCAACATGCACACCTTTCTTGATCCGGCGGTGCCGTTTGGCGGGGTCAAGGCGTCGGGGGTCGGGCGCGAGTTCGGCAGTGCCTTTATCGAAGATTACACCGAGTTGAAGTCGGTGATGATTCGTTACTGAGCCTTTCGTCATTGCAACGCGCCGGGGGCGCTGCGCGCCCCTTTCGCGTCATCAGGGCATCAAAGGCCTTTCTCCACCTTGGCTGCCACTTCAGCCGGCAGCCAGGCCTTCCACACATCCGGATTGTTGCGCATGAAGGCCTGTGCGGCCTTGTCTGGCGCCAGGCGCTTCTCGCTCATCTCGGCCAAGGCCTTGTTCAGGCGATTGATTGGCAGGTCGACCTTTTCGAACACCGCCACCAGCTCGGGGTAATTGTCATGGAAGGCTTTGGACACACCGATCGACAGCTTTGCCGGCAATGACTGGCTCCCCCTCGGGTGCGGGTTGTTAGGGTCGGTGAGGGTGGCCCAGGCGGCAGGGTCGAAGGGCGGTTCCTGCAGCCGTACCAGGTCATGTCGGCCCATCAGGGGGGTGGGGCTCCAGTAGTAGAACAGTACCGGCTTGCCACGGCGGATGGCCGAGTCGGCCTCGGCGTCCAGCGCTGCGCCGGTGCCGCTGCGAAAGTTGTTGTACAGGCCGTCGAGCCCATAGGCCTTGAGCTTCTGGCTGTTGACGGTCTCTGAGGTCCAGCCGCTGGGGCTGTTGAGGAAGCGGCCCTTGCCGGGCGTCTCAGGGTCGCTGAACACCTGCGGGTAACGTTTGAGGTCGTCGACGCTGCGCAAGTCAGGCGCCAGCGGCGCCAGGCCGCGGGCGGGGTCGCCCTTGATCACGTAGGCGGGCACCCACCACCCTTCTTCGGCGTTCTTCACCGTATCGCCCAGGGCGAACACCTGGCCTGCCTGCTCGGCCTTGACCCACGCGGGGCTGCGCCCGGCCCATTCCTCGGCGACCACTTGCAGGTCATTGCGCGCCAGCGCGACTTCCATACTGACGGTGCTGCCGGGGAGGGTGTCGGTGGGGTAGCCATACCCGTGCTCGGCGATCAGCCGCAGGATCTCGGTGGTCAGGGCGCCGCTTTCCCAGTTGATGGCACCGAAATGGATGGGCGTGCGCTGCTCGGCGCAAGCTGCACTGTCCGTGCTGGCCAGCCCCGCGGTGAGGAGCAGGGCGGCCAGCAGCGCTGGAATTTTCTTCATCGGGACCTCGTCAATTGCCGTTGCATGGGGTCGGGGCAAGTGTAGACGACGAGGTTTCCGCTGATCCTTGCGCCAGATCAGACGCGGAACTGATCCATCAAGGCCTGTTGTTGGTTGGCCAGGCTGTTCAGCGACTGGCTGACCCGCGCCGACTCGTTGGCCTGGCCCGATAGCGATTCGGTGACATCACGTATGGTCGCGACATTGCTGTTGATTTCTTCGGCTACCGCGCTCTGCTCTTCGGCGGCCGAGGCGATCTGCAGGTTCATGTCGGTGATCACGGTCACGGCCTGGCCGATACGTTGCAGCGCGGTGACCGCTTGGCCGACCTGCTCGACGCCACCCTGGGCCTGGCGGTGGCTGTTGTCCATGGCGCCGACCACTTCGCGGGTGCCGGTTTGCAGTGCCTCGATGACCTGGCGGGTTTCTTCCACCGATTCCTGGGTGCGCTGCGCCAGGTTACGCACTTCATCGGCTACCACTGCGAAACCACGGCCGGCCTCGCCGGCACGGGCGGCTTCGATGGCGGCGTTGAGCGCTAGCAGGTTGGTCTGTTCGGCGATCGAACGGATCACTTCCAGCACCGAGCCAATTTTCTCGCTGTTCTGCGCCAGGCCTTCGACTTCGCTCATGGCCTCGCTCATGTTGGCGGCCAGGGCATCGATGCTGTGGGTGGTGCGGTCGATGACCGCCAGGCCCTCGCGGGTTGCCTGATCGGCATCGCGCGCCGCCTGGGCAGCCTGGGCGGCGCTGCGGGCGACGTCCTGGGCGGTGGCGCTCATCTCGTGCGAGGCGGTGGCCACCTGGTCGACCTGGCGGTACTGCTGTTCCATCCCGGCGCTGGTTTGCGTGGCAATCGCCGACGACTGATCGGCGGTGCCGCGGGCGGCCTGCACCGAGCGTTTCACCTCGGCGATGGTCGGTTGCAGCTTGTCCAGGAAGCGGTTGAACCAGCCGGCCAGCTCGCCGAGTTCGTCGCGCTTGTCGTAGGTCAGGCGGCGGGTCAGGTCGCCTTCGCCACTGGCGATGTCCTTGAGCATTGCCGCTACGCCCAGAATCGGCCGGGTTACGCCACGGGCCATCAGCCACACCAGCAGCAGGCCAGCAATCGCCGCCGCCAGGCCCAGACCCAGCTCCAGCAAGGTCCCGCTGGTGTTCAGGGTATCGAGCTCTTGCTTGAGGGCTTCGGCCGGGCCGGTCAGGGCGTTTTCCGGCACGTCCAGTAGCACGCCCCAGGGATTGGCACCGGGAATAGGCGCGAAGGCAGCGAGCACCTTCAGGCGTTGCTGGTCGTGGTGGATGGTCAACTTGCCCTCGGCCATTTTGCGCACCAGTTCGGCGCCTTTGGCAGGGTCGACCTGGTCGAAGCGCTGGGCCAGCTTGCTGTCGTCGGCACTGTAACCGGCCAGCAGGCCCACCGGGCTGAGGATGCCGACGGTGGTGCGGCCTTCGTACAAGCTGCGGCTGGCCGCTTGGCTCAGGGCCTGCAGGCTGTTGAGGTTGATGTCGATGGACAGGGTGGCGATCACCTTGCCGTTGACCGCCAGCGGGAAGACGATGCTGGTCATCAGCACGCGCTGGCCGTCGATGTCATAGATATACGGTTCTACCACGCACACCTTGCCGGTGCTGCGCGGGCACACCCACCAGGTATTGGCCGGTTGGCCGCTGGGGCCGATGTCGGTGTTTGCCATGTCGTGCTCAGGCAGGGCCATGGCGGTCAGTTGGCCGGCACGCGGTTGCGACCAGTACAGCGCGAAGCGCCCGGTTTCGTTGCTGCCCAGCTCGGCCTTGCCGGCGAACAGGCTGTCCTTGTTGTCCAGGGCGTTGGGTTCGAACACCAGCGACAGGCCAAGCAGGTCGGGGTTGGCCTGCAGGGCGGCGCGTACCTGGCGCGTCATGTCTTCGCGCAGGTCGAAAGCGTCCAGAAAACGCTTTTCCGACTGCTCGCGCAGGAACAGTACCTGGCGGGCGAAACCAGCGCCGTATTGGTAGGCATCCATGAACTGGCGGCGGATGCTCAACGCCTGGAGTTCGCCTTGCGACTCGATGCGTGACTGCGCCGCCTCGGTGAGCATCTGCATGCTGCTGGCCTTGACCAGGTCCGAGCTGTGGTCCATGCGGTACAGCGAAAGGCCGACGAGCAGGGTGACGATGCTGGCCAGGCAGAGACCGGCGAGCAGGGTGATCTTCCACTGGATGGAAAGTTGTCGCAAAGGCATGGGGAGAATCCCTTTTAATAGGAATGTGGCTAGCGACTATGTCGGCGGTCTCGTTTTTTTCTTTATTCGAACGTTCAATTTAAATTTTTTTTTCATCCACGCAGGCTACACCGTCAGTGCCGATGTAACGGCCAGCAACATGGCGTTTTTGACATCTGCCCCCTACTGCTGCAGAGTGCGCGCTTTTTTGTCTGCAGCTACGAGGAAAGCCAAACCATGAATGCAGTGATTGCCGCGGTGGGCATCATGCTGATTCTCAGCCTGTCGCGCGTGCACGTGGTCATCGCCCTGATCGTCGGTGCCCTGGTCGGTGGCCTGGTTGGCGGGTTGGGGATCGAAGGCACACTGAAGGCGTTCAATGGCGGCCTCGGGGGCGGCGCCACCGTGGCGTTGTCGTACGCCTTGCTCGGGGCCTTCGCCGTGGCCATTGCCAAGTCCGGCCTGGCCCACGCACTGGCTGATCGTGCGCTGGCCATGATCGACCGTCAGGGCCATACCCAGGGCGGCAAGGTCAAATGGCTGTTGATCGGCCTGATGCTGGTGGTGGCGGTATCGTCGCAGAACATCCTGCCTATCCACATTGCGTTCATCCCGCTGCTGGTGCCGCCGTTGCTGTATGTGCTGACACGTCTGCGCATCGACCGTCGGCTGATTGCCTGCGTGATCACCTTTGGCCTGATCACGCCCTACATGTTCCTGCCCGTGGGCTTTGGCAACATCTTCCTCAATGAAATCCTGCTGGCCAACGTCGCTCGCGCCGGGGTCGATGTGAGCGGGGTTAACGTCACCCATGCCATGGCCATCCCGGCAGCGGGCATGCTGGCAGGGCTGCTGCTGGCGGTATTGATCAGTTACCGCAAGAAGCGTGACTACGACCTCAAGCGCATCGAGCAAGTCGAGCAGGTCAGCATCCAGTACAACCCGCTGACCCTGCTGGTGGCGGGGCTGGCGATTGCTGCGGCGTTCATCGTCCAGTTGTGGCTGGACTCGATGATCATCGGTGCCATGGTCGGCTTCCTGATTTTCTCGCTGTCGGGCATCGTGCGCTGGAAAGACACAGACGACCTGTTCACCGAAGGCATGAAAATGATGGCCATGATCGGCTTCATCATGATCGCCGCGTCGGGTTTCGCCGATGTCATGAAGGCCACCGGCGAGGTCAGGAGCCTGGTCGAAACCTCGGCGCAATGGATTGACCACAGCAAGGGAGTGGGTGCCTTGCTGATGCTGCTGGTGGGGTTGCTGGTGACCATGGGGATCGGTTCATCGTTCTCGACGGTGCCGATCCTGGCGGCCATTTTCGTGCCGCTGTGTGTGCAGTTGGGCTTCGATCCGCTGGCCACGGTGTGCATCGTCGGCACGGCCGGTGCCCTGGGTGACGCCGGCTCGCCGGCATCGGACTCGACCCTGGGGCCGACGTCGGGGCTCAATGTGGACGGCCAGCACCACCACATCTGGGACACCGTGGTGCCCACCTTCATCCACTACAACCTGCCACTGCTGGCGTTTGGCTGGCTGGCGGCGATGACCCTGTAAGCCGTCAGCCCTTGTCCGGCGGCGAAATGCTGTTGAGGACGGTGCTGCCGTCCTTGCTGCGGGTCAGGTAGACCGGCAGCACCTTGGGCAGGTTGTCTACCAGGCGCCCGACTTCGCGGGTGTTGTAGATACCGCTGATGCGGATGCGGCCGGTGCTGGCGTCGGCCAGCAGCAGCGGTGCATCGAGGTAGCGGTTGATCACTGGCAGCGCCTGGTCGAGGCTGAGGTTGTCGAGCACCAACTTGCCGCTGCGCCAGGCCAGGCTGTTACCGTAGTCGTCGCTTTGCGCCAGCTGCGGCTCGAAGTCCCCTGTGTGGTAAGTGGCCTGCATGCCTGGGCCAAGGCGGTAGCCGCCCGAGCGGTCGTCGCTGCTGACCAGTACGGATCCTTCCACCAGGGTGACCTTGACCTGGTCCTGATACTTCCACACGTTGAACTGGGTACCAGTGACCCGGGTCTGGCCGTGGCCGGCTCGGACGATGAAGGGGTGCAGGCTGTCGTGCTGCACCTTGAAAAACGCTTCGCCGCGCTTGAGGGTGACCTGACGCTGGTCTTTGTAGTTGAGGTAGGTGAGCTCAGTATTGAGGTTGAGCTCGACCGTGCTGCCGTCGCTTAACTCCACGGTCTGGGTCTGGTCGGTGGCGGTGAAGTGCTGGTAGTGGTTGGGCAGCCATCCTTGTTCCCAGCCAACCCAGCCCGCCAGGGGCAGCGCCAGCAGTGCGATGGCTGCCGCCGATGCCAGTGGGCGCCAGCTGCGGGGCTTTACCACCTGACGGGCGGGCGGGTTGAAGTCGATGACCGTGGCGCTGCGTGGCAGCAGGTCGGCGGTTTGCCAGATGTCCAGCATCGCCTGGTACTCGTCCGCGTGGCGCGGGTCCGCCGCCAGCCAGCGGGCGAAGGCCTCGCGCTCGTCCACTGTGCAATCATCGGCGTGCAAGCGCATGCACCACTGGGCGGCGGCGTCGGTGATGGCATCGTCTGTGCTGGGGTTGAGGCGGTCCTGATTCATTGCGGCTCCGGGTTTTGCGCATTCTAACCCTCCAAGGGGCATCCCGAGAACCGAGGTAATGGCGAATGACTATCAGTTATGTGGTTTTTTCGTCGGATTCACAAGGGTTTTCAGCGTTTGAGAACCTTTCGCGGCGTTGTGGGACATCACCATGGCACGTTGGCCATACCGGGTGTTGCCCCCATGGCGATCGCCCTGCGCTGAGCGGGTAGTAGCTATCTAGCCTCCGGCAGTGGACCGTGCACCCTAGGCTGCAGTTTTCACGTCAAGGGAAGCAAGCCATGGTCGACGACAGGGGAAGCTCCAGCACCGATATCCATACGTTGGAAGAGGCTTTTCAGGATGACTTGCTGGCACAGCGCCTGCCTCACTGGGTGCGCAGGCTCGATCGCGATGAACTGGACGCGTGGCGCACTGCCCTGAAGAGCAGCTTGGTCTGTCGGCAGCAACTGGCAGCCCGGTTGCAAGGTATCCAGGGCATCAGCGATTTTGTCCACGCGCAGTTACAGGAGGCGCTGGCCAAGCACTTCGGACTGCAGCTCGACGTCGCCACGCTGTACTTTCGTCAAGGCTATCTGGTGCCGTCAGGCGAGCAGCTTTTTACAGGTCGGGCCCCTGTCTGGCGGCCGGAATATGCTCAGGTACCGTTGCTTGAAGCTGCGCTCAACAATTTCGTCGGCGATGAGGCCGACCAACAGTTGCCTGGGAACGCCTTGGTCACCGAGGCGGGCGCTCACCTGTCCCGGCCGACGGCGGTTGAATTCGCCAGGCTATGCCGGGACCTGGACTTGGGTGCGTGTTACCAGAGGCACCTCGATACCTGTCTGGACGCGGCGACGGGCCCGGCGTCCGCAGTACCTGATGTGCGCTCGCTGATGCTGCAATTGCAGCGCTCAACCTTGCTCGTCGACGCGTGCCAAGCCAAGGCCGAAGGCGTGCTCAGCGAGGCAGAGCTGCACAGTGTATTGGGGCTGTGTCGGGATGGCCGATTGCCCGAGTTGGCAGGTGCCAGGGTGGTAGCCAAGCAACTGCGTGTGTTGGGCTGCGACCTGGAACAGATCATCATTTTCGATGTGCTCGAAGCGGGTTGGCTGCACGCTACCCGTAAACGGGTACTGGCCTATATACCCGGCGACCCTCATGGCCCCTGGAGCGCCTTCCCTGACCTTGAACAGTTCGCCCGGAAGCTGCTTGGCCACCGTCTGCGCGACGCCGGTTACCGAAACTTCTTCAGCCGTTTCGTGCGGCGTCGCGACAGCCAACGTTTCTTCACGGCTGTGATCGCGCTTTACCATGACGTGGCGATCTGGGCCAGCCGTGATCTGGACGTACACCTGCGTGACTACCCACGCCCCTTGTTCGAGCACCTGGCTGCGGCGCGCGTCCAGCAGATCAAAGATGACGCCGCGATGATTGCGCCGCCGGTCGCACAGATCGACCGTGCTGTGCAGCGTGACCATGAGCGTTGGCTGGCCGCGCAAGGGTGGGCATTGCTCGGTGTGGCAGGTATTTTCATCCCGGCGGTAGGCGCAGGTTTGCTCGCGATCATGGCCTGGCAACTGCTGAATGAAGCCTTTCACGGCATCGAAGATTGGCGTGATGGCGACACAGCGGCTGCATTGGACCATCTGACCCACGTTGCCGTGGACCTTGCCGTGGCTGGCGCTACCGTCGGCGGTATCACCCTCGCACGTCGCGGCTGGGCCCGTTCAGCGTGGGTGGACGGCATGGTATCGGCGCCACTGGAGCAAGGGGGGGCGAAATTGTGGAGCCAGGACCCGACTGCGTTCCGCGGCGCGGCACCGCAGGCTGCGGCGGACGCCCAAGGTGTACGCCACGAAGGGAGCCAGGCGTGGATTGAGATGCAGGGGCATCACTACCCGGTGCGTCAGCGCGTGGCTGACGGCGCGTGGCAGTTGATGCCCCGTGAAGGCTTTGGTCCCCTGGTGCTCGGCAACGGCGGTGGGGCATGGCGGCTGGCGAGCGACCAGCCCTCGCGGTGGACCGATCGCCATGACATGTTCCGCCGCCTGGGTGGAATGTTCGGCACGTTGGAAGATGCAGATATCGATACGGTGCTGAGCATTCACGGCCTCGGCGAAGACAACCTGAGGGCGTTGCACATGGCGCGTCAACAGCCTGATCCGTGGTTAACCGACACGGTCCGGCGTGTTCACCTGCAACGGCGGATTGTTCGCCTGATCCAGCAACTGGGGACCGACGAGCCCATCCGCGACCTTACGCTCCTGCAGCACGCTCAACTGCTGCGCAATGCCGGTGGGTTATCCGGCGCTGAGCTTGCCGGCCAGCTGCAGTTGCAGCAGCGGCAATTGCTGCAGAGGGTCTATGACAGCGTCCAGCCCAGCGACTCTCCGGCGGTCGCCCTCCTGCGCCAGGTTTTTCCCTCGCTGCATCATCCTGCCGCCCAAGCCTTGCTGGACGCCGCTGATGTGAGCGACTTCCAGCGCCTGACGGTCGATCGGCGGGTGCCGATGAGCGTGGGGGCGTCTGCTAGGGCCAGCGTTGCGCGCATCCGCCGCATCAGGGTGATGGAGGCGTTGTGCTTCGACCTGCCGCAGTCTGCCGACCTGGGCCGCGTCGCCATCGGTTTGCTCGACGAGCTTGCGGGGGCTGCGTCGGGCGTGCGCTGGCATCTCCTGGAGGGCGGCCTCGCCGGCCCTGTGTTAGCCGAAAGTGAAGCGGGCATTGATGATTTCTACCTGGTTCACTTCAGTGGGCGCTTCCTGCTGCTCGATCAGCACCACGTCACCCTGGGTGAGCCCGGCGGCCTGTTCGAGGTCATGGCCTCTGCCTACAGCGACAGCCAATGTGCCGCCATGGGGCTGACGCCGCCGAGGGGGGCAAGCCTACGCGCGTTACTCAGGCAGCAGGCGGCTACCCGGCCTGAGCAGATAGAGCGCTTGCTGTCGCCTGCTCGTGTACAAGGCCTCTGTGCAGCTCAGCGCCTGGGCGATGGCCGCTTTGGCTATATGCTCAGTGGCCGCAGGTTCTGGCGAGGCACTCGCCAGGGGAGGCCCCAGGTGTTGAGTGACAGGGTGCACGGGCTGTTTCCCGACCTGGACCAACTGCAGATCGACACCTGGGTGGGAGAGGTGCTGGCCACCGGGCAGCGCATCGAGCCCTTGCTGGAAAGGTTGCGCGCGCAGTTGCAGATGCTGGAGCGTCACCTGCAGGGCTGGGTGGAGGAGGTTGCCCAAGAGCAGCGCGAGCAGCGGCGTTACTTGAGTCGTTCATTGATCGAATGCTGGCAACGCAGCGCGCTGGAAGAAGCCCGCCAGCGGCCCGAGCCCACTGAGCTGTGGTGGAGTCAGATGGGCGCGCGTACGGGCGGGTTGCCGGATCTGCCGGAGCAGGTACGTTTTCGCGCTGTGGCGGTGTTGTCATTGCGCCAAATGGGCATCAGCGCGCTCCCTGACGGTTTCCTGCGGGCCTTTGGCAACCTGCGTGTGCTGGAGCTTCCTGGCAATGAGCTGACCCAACTGCCCATGCACCTGCAAAGCCTGCGTCGGCTGCAATGCCTGGACCTTACCCGCAACCGGATTACGCTGAACCCTGCCCAGTGCGCGATCCTCGCCAGTTGCGAGCAGCTGAACTACCTCAATTTGTCTGAGAATCCGCTTGGGCGGGTTTTCTCGGTCAGTGCCATGACCGATTTGACAGAGTTGCGGCTCCAGGACACCGAGATCGAGGCCTTGCCCTATGGCGTCCTGAATTGCTCGCGGCTCCATACGCTCGACGTGCGCAACAATCGCATCGCAGAGCTGCCCACCGGTTTTTTTCATGCGCGAGTGTGGGGCGAGGGCCGCGTCTGGTTGCACGGCAACCCGTTGAGCGCGGAACAAGCGCAGGCGCTGCAGACGGCATTGAGCTTGCCCCTCCCGTTCGAGGTGCCGCAGGGGCCCGGTACGTTTCCGCGGATGCGCTGGCTGGACGCAATCGCTCCGCCAAGCCGCGACGACTTAGGTTCTGTATGGGCGTTGGTCGAGGCCCACGATGGCTCGGAGCCGTTCTTCGAACTATTGAATGGCCTCACTCAAACGGCTGACTTTCGCAGCCCAGCGGGGGCCCGCGACCTGGGTGACCGTGTGTTGATCATGTTGCAGGCCATGGACGAAGATGCGGGCTTGCGCACGGAACTGTTCGCCAATGCCCAGGCGGTGACCTGTCAGGACAGCGTTGCCCTGCGCTTTTGTGACCTTGAAGTGCGGATGCGGGTGTGGCAGGCAGAGCACGACGACGCTGCTGCGGGCGACACGCAGCAGGCGTTGCTGCGCTTGGGACGGCAATTGTGGCGGTTGGAGTTTGTTGATCGGATTGCCCTGGAGGACGTCCTCGCACGCCGGGACGCTGGCGCGGACCCGGACGAGATCGAGGTGGTGCTGGCCTATCGGCTGGCACTGCGCGTCGATCTGGACTTGCCGGTGCAGATCACTTCCATGCGCTTTCGCTACCTTGCCGAGGTCGACGTTGTACGTGCTGAACGGGCACGTGATCGCGTGCTGGCCGCCGAAACCAGCGAGCAGGTCGCCCACTCGCTGGTTGAACGGGACTTTTGGCAGCAATACCTTCGCCGTACTTATCGGCAGCGCTTCGATGAGCTCGATGAACCGTACCGTGCGCGTATTGAAGCGTTGCTGTCCGATGATCAAGCGCCCGAGGCCACGCGTCTGCAGCAGGTGACACAGCTTCAGGTGCAACGGGCACAGGCCGAGCGCGAGGCGATGCTGGGCCTGACTCGCGACGCGCTGGATGTGACCCACTGAATCGATGCAGGGCTTAGGCGCCCCGCGCTTTAGCCCTGCCGCGCGCAGCCCTTGGGCAGCGTGCGTCGTCAAAGGTCGAGCAGGCTGCTTGCCGGTTCCATCAATGCCATCTCCCTGAAGGTTGCATCACGATCAAGCCGCTCAAGACGGCGCCACAATCTGGCGAAGCCGGGTGCAGGGTCATCGAACGAATCGAGGTCCTCGATGAGTGCCCGCAGATCGCGACGGTACTGCAGCGGCAAACGCAACCAGAGCTGTTGTCGCTGCGCACTGGCCCCGCTTAGCAGCGGCTGATAGTCGGTGTCCGACACCAACAGGTCCACCCCATGGAGCTGGTAGTACTCCTCGATCTGTTCGCGGATGGGCAGGCTCAGGGATTCGCTTTCCAGGCACAGCACCTTGGCGGTCTCACGCGGCAGGGTGAAGTCCCGAGGCAAGCGCTGGAGTGGGTTGTCGGACAGGTCCACCACCGCGGCCGATTCCAAGCGCTCCAGCCCCTGGGGTAAACGTGTGAGGCTGCAATTGACCATGAACAGCGAACGTAGGTTGGACAGCCGGGAGATGTCTGGAGCGCTGAGCAAAGGGTTGTCAGAGAGGTCCAGAACCCGTAGCGAGTCCAGCCGCTGCAGGGCGATCTGCGCCGCCTCATCCCAGGTGATGCGGTTTCGCTCTATGTCCAGCCAGTTCAATTCGCCTGCCTCGGGAAGGTGCGGTAGGCGGGCAAACCGACAGCGGGCCAAGGTCAGCCGCCGTAGGCCAGGCATGCGCTGAAACCATTGGCTTGGCACTTCGCTCAATGACGGGTTGCCGCTGAGGTCCAGATCCTCCACATGGGTGAACCCGTCGGGAAGGCTGAGGGTGGCCAGGTCGTGGTTTTCCAGATGGAGATCTGTGAGGTTGAGGCAAGCGATTCGCTCGCCGGTATTCAGCCAGCGTATCGAATTGCGCCGCCAGGCGTTGACGATGGGTGCGATAGCACGTTGCCGATGTGGCGCGAGCGCCGCCCAGCCGTTCAGGTCGCTGCGCAGTCGTCGAAGGCGGGTTTCGTAATTGAGCAATTCGACTTCGGGGGAGCGCAGGTGGCGTTGCCAGTCGGCCAGCGTCCGGTCAACCTGCTCCTGCGTGAAGGTCGGAAACAGCCGACGCAGCCGTCCGGCCCATGCGTTGTGGGACAAGGAGGGGGGCGGCAGCGGGTTGGTCGGTTTGCCACCGGCCAGCCGCAGGCGCAGTGGCGTGCGCTTGGCCCCGATACCCCACAGCCGTGCCGGCCACGCCTGGCGGTCTGTCTCGGCAAAGTGGCGGATGCGCGCTTGCAGGGTTTCGACATCGCCCAGAGCAGCTTTCAGGGGGGCTGGCGCAGCGGCGAACACGGCCTGGTAGAGATCCCCATGAACGGTGTCGGGGACGGGGCGCTCACCTCGATAGGCTTCGAAGCCTTGCGCTGATTTGAGGAGCAGGCAACGCTGGCTTGCCGACTCGCTGCCAATGGCCATCAGAAGCGGGCCATCTGGGCTGTTGGCGCGAATTTCCAGGCGCAGCGCCGCCGGCCATTGAGGCTGTCGCTCCAGGCAGGCCAGCACCAGCCGATCGCTGTCGGCGTTGGCCAGGCCAGGCACATAGAGGCCTTCCAGCGCGCGGGAGAGCGGCAGGTCGGCGTTGGCCTGTTCAGCTTCTGCGCGTAGCCAGTTGGGGAGAGTACCGGTACCCACCCAGTCGGCCTGTTCGGCGACGCAAAGGCGCGCAAGCAGTCGTGCTGCCAGCGGGGTGCTCAGGTGCGCGAATGCATCGCGCAATTTCTGCTCGGCAAGGTTGGGTGGGTACTCGTACGCTGCCATCAAGGCTGCAGGGGGGAGGTCGGCAAATTGCTTGGCAAGCTTCATCCGCTCCAAGGTATCGGCGAGCAGGACCGGGGTCGGGGCACCTGCTAGATAGATGGCCTGCAGACGGCAGCGATCGACGCCAGTGATCTTCAGCGCATGGCCCAGCTCGCGGTCGTCCAGTGCCTCCAGCGCCAGGCCCAGGCGGCGTACAAGCTGGCTGTCCGACCAGTCTTGAGGTGCTTCATGTTCACACCACCAGGCCCCGTCACCATTGTGCTCCAACACGGGTTGATAGGCCTGCTGGTCACTTGGGTGCACGATTCGCCAGCGGCCCGTGTCGCTGTCCAGACCCTGCGCATACAACTGCCCATCCATGCGGATATACCACGTGCCCTCATGGGCGTATTGGCCCAATGCGTTGGGTTGCAGGGTCGACGGCAGTTCGATTGCGTTGCCGTAGCCTGCAAGGTCCGCGCGCCACAGCCGTTGCGAACCGTCTGCCTTGGCGACCGGGTCAAGGCCTTCCATCAGCGGGCTGTTGAACAGTTTCGGTAGGACCTTGCCAGCGGCATGCAAGCCGCCGATCACTGCCAGGTTCAGCCCCACGGCCTCCAGGTGACGCAGGGCCAGGTGGCGGTCTCCCACACCCCAGGCCTGGTAGCCCTCGTAGACTTCATCGAGCAGCTGGCAGGCCACCACGCCAAGCATGAGCGTGCCAACGCCAGGGATGAAGGCGCCTGCAATCATCAGGGCGTTCAGGCCAGCGCTTTCCCATTGGGCGATACGGCGCTTGCGTGCCTGTTCATCGACCTCGGCCGTAGGGACCGCGACCAGGCGCGCCTGCGCCTTGAGGCGGGCGAGGTGGTCGTGGTAGGCAAAAGCGAACGGGTCCCCGTCGATCGCGCATCGAGCCAGGTACAACGAGGCATCTGCGCGTAGCGGCCAGGCTTGGTCGAGGGGCGTATCGCCTGCCGCATCAAGGTTTTGCCGAAGGCGGTCGATGAACTCGGCGTGGCTTGCCGTGGGGACATAGGCCAGAAATTGCTGGCGGAACAGCGGATCCAGCAAGTCGCTGCACAGGTCATCGTGAAGCGCATCGAAGTGCGAAGCCTGCCGCAACGCCCTCTTGTGACCGGGCAAATGCAGCAGCAGGCCGGCGCTGCCCAAATCAAGCAGCAGGGCCTCATGCAGGGTAATGCCAAACAGGCTCAGTTGAAGGCTAGGCAGGGTGGTGCGGCTTTCCACCAGGGCCGCGACTGCATCCACTGCCGTTGCGGTCACCCGATTGCGCATGAACGCCACGTCGGCGTCCAGGCGCAGGCGTGCTTGGCACATCGCCATGAAGGCATGCCTGACCGGGGCGGGGGTGAACAGGGCGTCGAGGTGTTCCTGATAGCGCTGGCCAAGGTCCAGCTCTCGGCACGCGCGGGCGAAGGCCTGGGGCGCCAGTTGCAGCGGGGTGATGGCGTAGGTCTCGGAATCCAGTTCTATATCCACCAGGGTGTCTTGATCACCAAAGGTGGTCTGCCCCACCACCACGCAGCGCTTGACCTGGATGTCGCGTGCCAGCGCCACTGCACTGTCACGGCTGAACGTCACATCCTCGGTGAAATTGTGCAAGGCCGCGTGCAGCAGGCTCTCGCGCTCGTGGTGACTGACGTAGGTCTGCCAGGTGAAGGTGCGGTAAATCCGCATCAGCTGTGCGTCACGCACTGAGCTATCCAGCCCAAAGGCATCACGCAGATGCTCGCCAAGCAGTGGCTCGGCGAACTCGCTGATCTGTTTCAGGCCCTTGAGTGAGCGGGCCAGGGCGCGCTCGGCTGCGAACAGGCGGGCCTGGCTGGCTACCACCGTCTCGCGCAGGTCGGGGGCGGCATTGGCGAACCACGCGGCTTGAGCGTCAGGCAAACCCTGCGCGGGTGTCAGGGCCTGCTGCAGATGCCGCCAGTGAGCCGGTGACAGCTCCCTGGCCCAGGCCGGTAGCTGCTGCTCGAGAAGGTGTTGGTGGGGGTTGATGGCGTGTGGCATGGGCGCCTCCTGTCGGTTGAGAGCCAACAGGAGGCATCAACTCAGACGCCCACGGGCGGTAGATAAGTGTGCTCAGAACTGCGCCGGTGCCATGGCATAGAGGCTTGCGCTGCCCGCCCGTATACTCGCCTCCAGCGCCAGGCCACGTGGCAGTACGCGCTGGAAGTAGAACGCGGCGCAGGCCAGCTTGGCCCCATGGAACTCAGGGTCTTCGGCCTGCTTGGCGTGGGCCACGGCGGCCATGCGTGCCCACATGTAGGCGTAGGCGGTCAGGCCGAACAGGTGCAGGTACTCCACCGCCACGCTGCTGACCAGGTTGGCGTCCTCGTTCACCCGTGCGCTCAACCACTCACTGGTGCTGACCAGCCGCACCAGGCTGGCCTGCAAGGCGTCACGGTGTAACGGCGCGCTCACGCAGAAGGCGCGGACTTCGGCGGCGAAGCCGGCCAGGGCCTGGCCGCCGTCAGCCAGTACCTTGCGCCCCAGCAGGTCGAGGGCCTGGATGCCGTTGGTGCCTTCGTAGATCTGCGCGATACGCACGTCGCGCACGCGCTGCTCCTGGCCCCATTCGCGGATGTAGCCATGGCCGCCGAAGACCTGCTGCCCAAGCACGCAGCTTTCCAGGCCGTTGTCGGTGAAAAATGCCTTGGCCACTGGGGTGAGCAGGGCCACCTGGCGCTGCGCGTGCTCGCGCTCGGCGGCGTCCTGGGCATAGCGCGCCAGGTCCAGTTGCTGGCCGACGTAGGCGGCGAAAGCGCGGCCGCCTTCGGTGAGGGTGCGCATGGTCAGCAGCATGCGCCGCACGTCACCGTGGTGGATGATCGGGTCGGCGGCCTTGTCGTGGGCTTGCGGGCCTACTGCCGCACGGCTTTGCAGGCGCTCGTTGGCATAGCGGGCGGCGCTCTGGTAAGACGCTTCGGCGCAGCCAATGCCCTGAATGCCAATGGACAGGCGTTCGTAGTTCATCATGGTGAACATGGCGGCCAGGCCCTTGTTCGGTTCACCCACCAGGTAACCGCTGGCGTCATCGAAGTTCATCACGCAGGTGGCGGAAGCCTTGATACCCATCTTGTGTTCGATCGAGCCGCAGTGCGCGGCATTGCGCGGCCCCAGGCTGCCGTCGGCGGCCACCTGGTATTTGGGCACCAGGAACAGCGAGATGCCTTTGGCGCCGGCCGGGGCATCCGGCAGTTTGGCCAGCACCAGGTGGACGATGTTCTCGGTCAGGTCCTGCTCGCCGCCGGTGATGAAGATCTTGCTGCCGCTGATACGGTAGCGCCCGTCGGCTTGGGGTTCGGCGCGGGTGCGGATCAGGCCCAGGTCGGTACCGGCGTGGGGTTCGGTCAGGCACATGGTCCCGGCCCAGCGGCCCTCGTACAGCGGCGGCAGGTAGGTGGCCTTGAGGGCCTCGCTGGCATGGGCGTCGATGGCCAGACAGCTACCGGCGCTCAGCGCCGAATACAGGCTGAAGCTGCAGTCGGCGGCGTAGAGCATTTCCTCGAACAGCACACCAAGCATTTTCGGCATGCCCATGCCGCCGTATTCGGGGTTGCCACCCAGCCCGACCCAGCCGCCTTCGCGGTAGGTGCGCCAGGCATCGCGGAAGCCATCCGGGGTGGTGACGGTGCCGGCGTCGAAGTGCACGCCTTGCTCATCACCGTTGCGGCTGAGCGGGGCGATCAACTGTGCGGTGACCTTGGCGGCTTCTTCGAGGATGGCGTCGGCGGTGTGTGCATCGATGCGCTCGGCCAGCTCTGGCAGGCGCGCCCACAGGGCCGGGCCCTGGAACACGTCATGGAGGATGAAGCGCATGTCGCGCAGTGGGGCGGTGTAGTCAGTCATGGGCGGGGAGCTCGGGCAAATTGATGGGGGCTTGTCGGCGACAGGGCCGTTACGGCGTCAGAGGTCTCTGGCCCGGTCGCGCAGCACGTATTTCTGGATCTTGCCGGTGGAGGTCTTGGGCAGTTCGCCGAACACTACGGTCTTGGGCACCTTGAACCCGGCCAGGTGCTCGCGGCACCAGCTGATGATGTCGCTTTCACGGGTGTGCTCGTGCCCCGGCTTGAGCGCGACGAAGGCGCACGGCGTTTCGCCCCATTTTTCATCGGCGCGCGCGACCACGGCGGCCTCCAGCACCGCGCGGTGCTTGTAGAGGGTATCTTCGACTTCGATGGTGGAGATGTTCTCGCCGCCGGAGATGATGATGTCCTTTAGGCGGTCCTTGATCTCGACATACCCGTCGGCGTGCCAAACGGCCAGGTCGCCGGTATGGAACCAGCCACCACGGAACGCTTCGGCAGTCGCTTCGGGGTTTTTCAGGTAGCCCTTCATCACTGTGTTGCCGCGCATGAAGATCTCGCCCAGGGTGTTGCCATCGCGGGGCACCGGTTCGAGTGTTTGCGGATCGCCCACCATCAGGCCGTCGAGGGTCGGGTAGCGCACGCCCTGGCGCGACTTGATCCGCGCCCGGTCCTCCAGTGGCAGGTCCTGCCATTCATCGTGCCAGGCGCAGACCGTCACCGGGCCGTAGACCTCGGTCAGGCCGTAGGTGTGGGTGACGTGGATGCCCATTTCTTCCACGGCACCGATCACTTTCGCCGGCGGCGCGGCGCCGGCGACCATGGCCTGCACCGGGTGTTCGATGGCGGCCTTGGCGGCCTCGGGCATGTTCACCAGCGCGTTGAGCACAATCGGCGCACCGCACAGATGGGTGACCCGGTGCTCGCGGATCAGGGTGAGGATCTTCTGCGGGTCGACCCGCCGCAGGAACACATGGGTGCCGGCCAGCGCGGTGATGGTCCACGGGTAGCACCAGCCGTTGCAGTGGAACATCGGCAGGGTCCACAGGTACACCGGGCGGTGGCCCATGGCCCAGGTCATTTGGTTGCCAATGGCGTTGAGGTAGGCGCCGCGGTGGTGGTAGACAACCCCCTTGGGGTTGCCGGTGGTGCCGGAGGTGTAGTTCAGCGATATCGCCTGCCACTCGTCATCAGGCCATTCCCAGGCGAAATCCGGGTCGCCTTCGGCCAGCAGGGCTTCGTAGTCCAGGTCGCTGACAGCGCGGCCTTCACCGTACTCAGGGTCGTCGACATCGACCACCAGGGGCGGGTCTTGGAGCAGGCTCAGGGCCGCCTCGATGACGCTGTGAAACTCCCGGTCGGTGATCAGCACCTTGGCCTCGCCGTGTTGCAGCATGAAGGCGATGGCTTCGGCATCCAGGCGCACATTCAGGGTGTTGAGCACCGCGCCGATCATCGGCACCCCGAAGTGGGCTTCGAGCATGGCTGGCGTGTTGGGCAGCATCACCGCCACCGTGTCGCCACGGCCTATGCCGCGGCCAGCCAGGGCGCTGGCCAGGCGGCGGCAGCGTTGATAGGTTTCACCCCAGTTGCGGCGGATGGCGCCGTGGATGACCGCCGGGTAGTTGCCGTAAACGGCAGCGGTGCGCTCGATGAAGCTCAGTGGGGTAAGGGCGACATGGTTGACGGCGGCGGGCATCAGGCCCTGGGAGAATATCGACATGCACGAATCCTGTAAGGGAGACAGACGCAGCCTGTGCGTTCGGCCCCCGGTGGCTGATTGTTAGCTCTGATCAGGGTGTGGGAAGCGCGCCGGTGGCCGCTTTCCCCTGTCGCAGTTTTACGCGAACCGCTATGGTAGATGGAATATCGACTATAGCAATATAGTAAAACTACTATACGAAGAGTGATCGCCGTGGCCCGCTCCCTTTCGCCCTTGCTCGCCAAGGACCCGCAACCGAGCCTGTTGCTGGCGGCCGACGCCCAGGCCGTGGCCGTCAATCCTGCCCTGCAGGCGCTGATCCAGGGCGGCCCTGCGTTGCCTGCCTGGCTCCCGGCCAACTGCCCGGCGCTGGTGCGCGCCTGCCTGCGCCAGTGTCGGGCGATTGCCGACGTGCAAGCCCAGGTCGGGGAGCGGATTCTGCTCTGGACCTTCATCCCCGATGCTGAAGGTCAGCAGGTGCTCGCCCGTTGCCGCGATGCCAGCGAGGAGCGCCAGGGCGCCCGCGAGGCCAGCCGTGCCCGGCGCTTGTACCGCTTGATCATCGAGAACACCACCGACCTGATATCCCGCCACAGCCCCGACGGCCGTTTTCTCGATGCATCGCCTGCCGCCTATCGCCTGTTGGGCCTGTGGCCTGAGCAGTTGCGCGGCCTGGCCGTGCGCGCCTTGCTGCACCCGCGCGAGCGGCGCCAGGCCTTGCGTCAGGCGGCAGCAGCGCTGGATCAGGATGGCTACCACACCATGACCTGCCGCGTGCGCCATGCCGCAGGGGGGTATCGATGGTTCGAAATCGCCTGCCGGGCGATCCGGGAAACCTACACGGGGGCCGTGGTCGAGGTGGTCTGCGTTTCGCGCGACATCACCCTGCGCATCGAAGCCCAGGAAAATCTGGCCCACAGTGCCCGGCTGGCCACCTTGGGCGAGCTGGCGGCGGGCATTGCACACGAAATCAACCAGCCGCTGGCGGCGGTGGTCAATTACGCCAACGCCAGCCAACGTTACCTGCAAGGGCTGGAGCAGGATCCGCAAGCCCGCGAGCGGGTCGCCCAGGGCTTGCAACGGATCGGTGAACAGGCCACCCATGCCGCCGAGGTGATCCGCCGCCTGCGTGCGTTTCTGCGCAAGGGGCCGCGGCGTTTGCAGCCGGTCGACCTGGCCGAAGTGGCCGCCGAAGCCATGCGCTTGTGCGCCTGGGAGGCGGCCCGCGACCAGGTTGCCATCGAGCTGCGGGTCGGCACGCAACTGCCGGCTGTGTTTGCCGACCGGGTGCTGCTGGAGCAGGTGTTGTTGAACCTGTTGCGCAATGCCATCGAGGCCAACCGCGAGCAGCAGGGCGAGCAACCGTCCCAAGTTCTGCTGAGCGCGGTGCGCGACGGTGATGGGGTGCTGGTTGAAGTGTCCGACCAAGGGCCTGGCGTGGCAGTTGAACGCCTGGAGCAGATCTTCATGCCGTTCACCACCAGCAAGGCCGAGGGGCTTGGCTTGGGGCTGAGCATGAGCCGCAGCCTGATCGAAGGGTTTGGTGGCAGCCTGTGGGCGCGTACCGGTGCACCAGAAGGCTTGATAGTGTGCTGCCGCCTGGCGGTGAGCAGGGGATAAGGAGAGGCAAGGGTGCAAGCAAAGGTGTATGTGGTCGACGACGACCAGGGCATGCGTGACTCGACCGTATGGCTTTTGGAGTCGGTGGGGTTGCAGGCGTTGCCGTTTGCCAGTGGCCAGGCGTTTCTCGACGCCTGTGCCGCCGAGGGGCCGGCCTGCGTGCTGCTCGATGTGCGCATGCCGGGCCTGGGCGGCATGGCCGTGCAGCAGGCCTTGCGCGAGCGTGGCCTGGCGATACCGGTGATCTTTGTCAGCGGCCATGCCGACGTACCGATCGTGGTACGGGCGTTCAAGGCGGGTGCCAGCGACTTCATCGAAAAGCCTTACAACGAGCAGCTGTTGCTCGACAGTGTGCAAGCGGCGCTGGAACGTGCCGGGCGCGAGCACAAGGGGGATCAGGCGCTGGCCGAGGTGCAGCGGCGTATCGACGCGCTGACCCCGCGCGAGCGCGATGTGTTCATTCCGTTGGCTCAAGGCCTGAGCAACCGCGAAATTGCCGAGCAGTTGGGCATCAGCGTGAAGACGGTAGACCTGTACCGGGGGCGGGTGATGAAGCGCCTGCACGCCGCGAGCCTGGCGGAGTTGGTGGGCATCGCGATTGCCAGTGGCCAGGTGCAGGCCCTGGGCTTGCGGGTACCTGCTGCGGGATAACCAGGGCCGTGTTTTAGGGGCGAAGCGGTTGGCGCAGGCGCTGAATCATGAATATTTGCATAGCCCCCTAATCAAAGCTTTGACATTCACTGCCTAGGCAGTAATATTTTTAAACAATTGCCCGAGCCACCTGCCAATGTCCTATTTCACCCCGGAAAACTTCCAGACCTGCGCCATTGGCATGTTGCTGGGCCGCGCGGCGCTCCTCAAGGACCGCATCCTCGACTGGCACCTCGAATCCGAGGGCGTCACGGCGGCGCAGTTCAAGGTGCTGATCATCATTACCCAGTATCAGGTCGATACGCCGGCCGAGCTGTGCCGCTACCTGGGCCTGGACAGTGGTTCGATGACCCGCATGCTCGACCGCCTCGAGCAGAAGTGCCTGATTCTGCGCAACCGGTGCGCCGATGACCGCCGCCAGGTGCGTCTGGCCCTGACCGCCGACGGCCAGCGCCTGGCCGACCGCTTGCCGGAAATTGGCGCGGCGGCAATGAATGAACTGGTCGGCGTGCTGCAACCTGACGAGCTCAAGACCCTCGAAGGCCTGTTGGCCAAGGTCCTGCTCGGTGCCGGCGACCCCCTGACGATCCGTCGCTTCGGCGATCGTTGAACCCTGTTACGCAATTTTCCAAGGTATTGTCATGGCCACTTCCGCAGACACCACAACCCCTCCCGACGCGCCGCAATCGTCGCGCAAACGCAAGGCCTGGCTGCTCGGCCTGCTGCTGGTGCTGCTGCTGGCCGGCGTGGGCGCCTGGGCCTGGTACAGCCTGATCGGGCGCTGGCACGAAAGCACCGACGATGCCTACGTCAACGGCAACGTGGTGGAGATCACCCCGTTGGTGACCGGCACTGTCACCAGCATCGGCGCCGATGACGGTGACCTGGTGCATGCCGGCCAGGTGCTGCTGCAGTTCGACCCGGCCGACAGCGAGGTGGCACTGCAGTCTGCCGAGGCCAAACTTGCCCGGACCGTGCGCCAGGTGCGCGGCTTGTACAGCAACGTCGACTCGCTCAAGGCGCAGTTGCAGACGCGCCAGGCCGAGTTGCAGAAGGCCCAGCAGAACTACAACCGGCGTAAAGTGTTGGCCGACAGCGGCGCGATTGCCGCTGAAGAGATTTCCCATGCCCGCGATGACCTCACCGTGGCCCAGGCGGCCGTGAACAGCGCCCGCCAGCAGGTCAATACCAGCTCAGCGCTGGTGGACGACACCGTGGTGTCTTCGCACCCTGATGTCATGGCCGCTGCTGCCGACCTGCGCCAGGCCTACCTCGACCACGCCCGCACCACCTTGGTGGCGCCGGTGACCGGGTATGTCGCCAAGCGGACCGTGCAACTGGGCCAGCGTCTGCAGCCGGGCACGGCGACCATGGCGGTCATCCCGCTGGACGAGGTATGGATCGACGCCAACTTCAAGGAAACCCAGCTGCGCAACATGCGCATCGGTCAGCCGGTAGAGATCAGCGCCGACCTGTACGGCAGCGAAATCAAATACAGCGGCACGGTCGACAGCCTCGGTGCCGGCACCGGCAGCGCGTTCGCCCTGCTGCCCGCGCAGAATGCCACCGGTAACTGGATCAAGATCGTCCAGCGCGTGCCGGTGCGTATCCACCTGAGCGCCGATCAACTCAAGGACCACCCGCTGCGCATTGGCCTGTCCACCGTGGTCGAGGTCGACCTGCACGATCAGAGTGGCCCGGCGCTGGCCCAGCAACCGCCGCAACAGGCCAGTTACACCACCCAGGTGTATGACCGTCAGCTGGTCGAGGCCGATGGCCTGATCGCCCGGTTGATCCACGAGAACAGCGCCAACGGCAAGACGGCGCAACGATGAGCAACGCTGCCCCGGCCCAATTCACGCCGCCAAGCCTGTTGCTGACCACCATCGGCCTGTCGCTGGCGACCTTCATGCAGGTGCTCGACACCACCATCGCCAACGTGGCGCTGCCGACCATTTCCGGCAACCTGGGGGTGAGTTACGAGCAGGGCACCTGGGTGATCACGTCGTTCGCGGTAAGCAATGCCATTGCCTTGCCGCTGACCGGCTGGCTCAGCCGGCGTTTCGGTGAGGTCAAGCTGTTCCTCTGGGCCACGCTGCTGTTCGTGCTGGCGTCGTTCCTGTGCGGTATTGCCCAGTCGATGCCGGAACTGGTGGGCTTTCGTGTGCTTCAGGGGGTGGTGGCCGGGCCGTTGTACCCGATGACCCAGACCCTGCTAATTGCCGTGTACCCCCCGGCCAAGCGGGGCATGGCCTTGGCGCTGCTGGCGATGGTCACGGTGGTGGCGCCGATTGCCGGGCCAATCCTGGGCGGCTGGATCACCGACAGCTACAGCTGGCCATGGATCTTCTTCATCAACGTGCCGATCGGCTTGTTCGCCGCAGCGGTGGTGCGGCAGCAGATGCGCACGCGGCCGGTGGTCACCAGCCGCCAGCCGATGGACTACATCGGGTTGCTGACCCTGATCGTCGGGGTCGGGGCGTTGCAGGTGGTGCTCGACAAAGGCAATGACCTGGACTGGTTCGAGTCGTCGTTCATCATCACCGGCAGCCTGATCTCGGTGGTGTTCCTGGCGATCTTCATCATCTGGGAGCTCACCGACCGCCACCCGGTGGTTAACCTTCGGCTGTTCGTGCACCGCAATTTCCGCATCGGCACGATGGTGCTGGTAGGCGGGTATGCGGGGTTCTTCGGCATCAACCTGATCCTGCCGCAGTGGCTGCAGACGCAGATGGGCTACACGGCTACCTGGGCAGGCCTGGCGGTAGCGCCAATCGGTCTGCTGCCGGTGATCATGTCGCCGTTCGTGGGCAAGTACGCGCACCGTTTCGATCTGCGTCTGCTGGCGGGGCTCGCGTTTCTGGCGATCGGCACGAGCTGCTTCATGCGGGCTGGCTTCACCAATGAAGTGGACTTCCAGCACATTGCCCTGGTGCAGTTGTTCATGGGGATTGGCGTGGCCTTGTTCTTCATGCCGACCTTGAGCATCTTGCTGTCGGACTTGCCACCGCACCAGATCGCCGACGGCTCTGGGCTGGCGACGTTCCTGCGCACGCTGGGGGGGAGCTTTGCGGCGTCGTTGACAACGTGGATCTGGATTCGCCGGGCTGACCAGCACCATGCCTATCTGAGCGAGCACATCAGCCAGTACGAGCCGGCCACACGGCACACGCTGGAGCAACTGGGAGGGGCGAGCCCGCAGAGCTATGCGCAGCTGGAGCAGATACTCAACGGCCAGGCGTACATGATGTCCACCGTGGATTATTTCACGTTGATGACGTGGGTGTTCGCCGGGTTGATCCTGCTGGTGTGGTTTGCCAAGCCGCCGTTCACCGCGAAGGCGGCGCCGGCCTCGGCGGGGCATTGACGGCCCGGGGCGCGCACTTGGCAGCCCCGTGTGATCTATTCCCCTGCGATTCTTTTTCCCCTATTGTCGATCTTTCCTTACCAGGCAATCGGCAGATCCATGGAGAAAGTCATCGTCATCACGGGTGCCAGCCGTGGCATTGGCGCCGCCACTGCGTTGCTGGCTGCACAGCAGGGCTACCGCATCTGTATCAACTACCACGCCGACGATCAGGCCGCGCAAAGCATTCTCGCCCAGGCCCGTGCACTGGGCGCTGAAGCCATCAGCGTGCGCGCCGACGCCAGTGTCGAGGATGAGGTGATTCAGCTGTTCCACCGCGTCGACCAGGAACTCGGCCCGGTCACCGCGCTGGTCAATAATGCCGGCACCATCGGCCAGCAGAGTCGCGTCGAGGACATGTCGGAGTTTCGCCTGCTCAAGGTGATGAAGACTAACGTGGTCGGCCCGATGCTGTGCGCCAAGCACGCGCTGCTGCGCATGGCCCACCGCCATGGCGGCCAAGGCGGGGCCATCGTCAATGTGTCTTCGGTTGCCGCCCGCCTGGGCTCACCCAACGAATACGTCGATTACGCCGCGTCCAAGGGCGCCCTCGATACGTTTACCCTGGGCCTGGCCAAGGAAGTGGCAGCAGAGGGCGTGCGGGTCAATGGGGTGCGTCCCGGTTACATTCATACCGGCTTCCATGCCCTGTCCGGCGACCCGGACCGCGTGAGCAAGCTCGAGCCCGGCCTGCCCATGGGCCGTGGTGGTTACCCTGAAGAGGTCGCCGAAGCGATCCTCTGGTTGTTGTCGGAAAAGGCGTCTTACTCCACCGGCAGTTTCATCGACTTGGGCGGCGGCCGCTGAATGCTGCCCGTCAGGGCAGCTCGTCCAGCAGCTGGCGTACGCGCTCGGCCAATGCTTCGAGTTCGAAGGGTTTGGTCAACACCTGGGTGCCTGGCGGCAGCTCGCCATCGCTCAGCGCCGCCGTTTCATCGTACCCCGTCATGAACAGTACCCGCAGGCCGGGGTACTTCAGCCGGCACTGTTCCGCTACCTGGCGGCCATTGAGGCCACCGGGCAGGCCGATGTCGCTGAGCAGCAGGTCCGGCGGCGCAGCATTGGCCAGGTGGGCCAGGGCCGCAGGGCCGTTGTCGAAGGCCTCGACTTGATAGCCCAGCTCTTCGAGCACTTCACCGACCACCAGGCGCAACGCTGCCTGGTCTTCGACCAGCAAGATGCGTTGCCCGCTCGCGTGGCTGCTCTGCAGCGACGTACGCTCAGGCTCGCAGGCGCTCGCTTCAACCGATTGGTGATGACGCGGCAGGTACAGCTCTACCCGCGTCCCGTGGCCGGGGGACGAAAGCAAGCGCACGTGGCCACCGGACTGGCGCACGAAACCGTAGGTCATCGATAGCCCAAGGCCAGTGCCTTGGCCCATGGGTTTGGTGGAAAAGAACGGGTCGAAGGCGCGCGCCGCTACTTCTGCACTCATGCCGGTGCCGTTGTCGACCACCCGCAGGCACACATAGTCCCCGGCGGGCAGCTCCAGCTGCCGTGCATGGTCACTGTCGAGGACGAGGTTTTCACCTTCGATGTCGATCGCGCCCCCTTCCGGCATCGCGTCGCGGGCGTTGATGCACAGGTTGAGCAGGGTGCTTTCCAGTTGGGGTGGGTCGATGAAGGTCGGCCACAGCGGCGTGGTGAAGTGGCTGCGCAAGGCAATGCCTGGGCCAATGGTGCGGCGAATCAACTCCTCCATGCCCCTCACCAGCGTTGTGACCTGGGTGGCGTGGGGCTGCAAGGTTTGCTGACGCGAGAACGCCAGTAACCGATGCACCAGCAACGAGGCCCGCTTGGCCGAGCTGCTGGAGAGCTCCAGCAGCGGGTCAAGATCGTTGTAGCGTTTTTGGCCCAAGCGCTGACGCATCAATTGCTGGGCGTTGAGGATGCTGGCGAGCAGATTGTTGAAGTCGTGGGCGATGCCGCCGGTGAGCTGGCCGACGGCCTCCATTTTCTGCGCCTGGATCAATGCCTGTTCGGCCTTGGCCAGGCGTTGCTGTTCCTGCACCCGGTCACTGATGTCGTAGGCGAACAGATAGGCACCTTGCAGGTTACCGTCAGGGTCACGCAGGGCATTGAAGCGCAATTCGAAGTGGCGTTTGTCAGGCGCCAGGCCAAATGCCGCCACTTCGGTGAACTGCTCGCCGGCCAGCGCACGTTGCCACAAGGCCAGGATTAGCTCGCTGTCCGAAGCGATGGCACCCATCAACGTTGGTAGGTGCTCGCCGATTTCGGGCATGCGCCCGTACAATGAATGAAACACTTGCCTGGCCTGGCGATTGACCGCCAACCAGCGCATGTGGGTATCGAGGACATGGACGTTGAACACACTGTGATCGACCAGCTCGGCGAACAGCCTGCGTTCGGCCAGGGCCTCGCTGACCCGCTGCTCAAGGTCTTCATTGAGCTGCTGCAGCGCATGCTCGGTCCTGCGGCCTTCGGTGACATCCTTGAACAGCACCGCCACCTGGCGGCGCTCCGGCGGCTCGACGCGAAAACTTGAAATGGCCAGCACACGGCCGGTGGCAATCAGTTCCTGCTCGAACTGCAAGGGCTCACCGGTGCGCAGTACGGCACCGTAGCGGGCTACCCAGTCGTCGGCCTCGTCGGGCACCATCTCGCGCACGCTCTGCCCGACCACATTGGCGATCCCGGCGTGCCTGGCATACGCAGCGTTGGCCAACACATGCACGTAGTCACTGAGCGGGCCGTGCGGGCCGTCGCAGAACTCGATGATGCAGAAGCCTTCGTCCATGGTGTCGAACAGAAAGCGAAATAGGTCGCCCCCCATTGCCTGCTGCTGTGCCAGGGTCGATTCGAGCTCGGCATTGCGCGTTTGCAGCTCTTGGAGCTGCTGACGCAGGTGAAGCAGTTCGCGTTGCGGCATCGGGGCTTCCGGGCTTGCGCTGAAGGGCATTGTGCAACTTTAGCCTGCCCAGCCAGGCGTCGGCTAGAACGATCGCACAATGCGCCCGAGGGTTTCCATGGCCCGTTCGGCATCGTCATGCCAGGGGCTGCCGTAGTTCAGCCGGATACAGTTACCAAAGCGGCGAGTGGGCGAGAAGATCGGCCCTGGGGCGATGCTGATGCCCTGCGCCAGCGCCATGTGGAACAGTTTCAGGGCGTCCATCTGCTCGGGCAGTTCCAGCCACAGGAAGTAGCCCCCGGCCGGTTGGCTGACCCGGGTCTGTGCCGGGAAATGCCGGGCGATGGCAGCGAGCATGTTGGCCTGCTGGCCTTCCAGGGCGTAGCGCAGCTTGCGCAAATTGCGGTCGTAGCCGCCGTGTTGCAGGTAATCGGCGATGGCCGCCTGGGCGGGCATCGAGGCGCACAGCGAGGTCATCAGCTTGAGCCGCTCGATTTTCAGCGCAAAGCGCCCGGCAGCGACCCAGCCAATGCGGTAGCCGGGCGCCAGGCTCTTGGCGAACGAACCACAGTGCATCACCAGGCCCTGGGTGTCGAAGGCCTTGGCCGGTTTGGGTGCCTGTTGCGAGTAATACAGCTCGGCGTAGACATCGTCCTCGATCAACGGCACCTGGTGGCGCTGCAGCAGTTCGACCAGCGCCTGTTTCTTGGCTTCGGGCATGCTGGCGCCCACTGGGTTCTGGAAGTTGGTCATGCACCACACCGCCTTGACCGGGTGCTTCTCCAGGGTTTGCGCCAAGACCCCCAGGTCCATGCCTTCGCGGGGGTGAACCGGAATTTCCACTGCCTTGAGCTTGAGCCGTTCCAGCACCTGCAGGCAGGCGTAGAAGGCCGGCGCCTCGATCGCCACCAGGTCGCCCGGTTCGGTCACTGCCTGCAGGCACAGGTTCAGCGCCTCCAGCGCACCGTTGGTGATCAGCAGCTCTTCCATGGGCAGCATCAGCCCGCCGACCATGTAACGCAGGGCGATCTGCCGGCGTAGCTGCGGGTTGCCCGGCGACAGATCAGTCACCACCATGCGCGGGTCCATCGCCCGGCTGGCGCTGGCCAGCGAACGCGACAGACGCTGCAGCGGGAACAGCTCCGGGCTTGGAAAGGCCGAGCCGAACGGCACGGTGTTCGGGTCCTTGATCGACTCGAGGATGGAAAACACCAGCGCGCTGACATCCACATCGGTCGATTCGCTCAGCGGCTCCAACGCCTGCGGCTCCTTGAACTGGCGCGGCGCATGGGCGTTGACGAAGTAGCCCGAGCGCGGCCGTGCGCGTATGAGCCCGCGGCGCTCGAGCAGGTAGTAGGCCTGGAACACGGTCGACGGGCTGACCCCGTGGGTCTGGCTGGCGTAGCGCACAGAGGGTACGCGCTGACCAGGGCCGAGCACCCCGGAGCGGATCAGTTCGGCAATGTCGTCGGCGAAGCGTTCGTAGCGTTTCATGTTGGCTCGGCAAGCAAGGTGAACAGTCAGTGTAAGGGATCAGCGGTTGACCGGTGCCACGAAGCGGGTGTGAGCCACGCTGCGCACGGCCGGTTGGTCGCTGTCCTGTATTTCGAAAGCCAGGTCCTGCGAACTGCTGGTCGGGCGCTCGGCGAGCATGGCCACCGACACCGGTAGCTCGCTCATCTCTCCGGCCGGGATGACCAGTTCGGTTTTGCCCTGCAGCGCGAACCCGTCGGCGTCCAGCAGCCGCAGGTGATAACGCTGGCTCTGCGAGGTCTTGTTGATGACCTTGAGCAGGTAAATGTTCTCGACCTGGCCCTGGGCATTCTCGCGGAACAGGCCGCGGTCCTTGAGCACGTCCAGCGACACCATCGGGCGCATCTGCAAGGCTGCGACCAGGGCCGCCAGCATGATCAGCAAGGCGACGGCGTAGCCTACAAGGCGAGGGCGCAGCCAGTGCGTGGTGCCGCCTTGCAGGCTGTGTTCGGACTTGTAACCGATCAGGCCGCGCGGGTAACCCATCTTGCCCATGACGTTGTCGCAGGCGTCGATACAGGCCGCGCAACCGATGCAGGCCATCTGCAGGCCCTCGCGAATATCGATGCCGGTGGGGCAGACCTGCACGCACAGGGTGCAGTCGATGCAATCGCCCAGGCCTTGCGCCTGGGGGTCGCTACCTTTCTTGCGCGGGCCGCGTGCTTCGCCCCGGCGCGGGTCGTAGGCAACGGCCAGGGTGTCCTTGTCGAACATCACGCTCTGAAAGCGCGCATAGGGGCACATGTGCAGGCACACTGCCTCGCGTAGCCAGCCGGCATTGAGGTAGGTGGCGGCGGTGAAGAAGACGACCCAGAACAGCGCAACGCCGCTCAGTTGCAGGCTGAACAGCTCTAGGGCCAGCGCACGGATCGGCGTGAAGTAACCGACGAAGGTCAGGCCGGTGACCACGGCGATCGCCAGCCACAGGCCGTGCTTGAGTACGCGACGGGCCAGCTTGTTCAGGCTCCAGAGGGCCGCGGCGAGCTTGATACGCTGGTTGCGATCACCCTCGGTGACCTTTTCGCACCACATGAACAGCCACGTCCAGACGCTTTGCGGGCAGCTGTAACCACACCACACACGGCCGGCATACACGGTGCTGGCAAACAAACCGAAAGCGCCGATGATCAGCAGCGCTGACAGAAGGATGAAGTC
The DNA here is from genome assembly GCF_001320525.1 of Pseudomonas sp. NBRC 111131. Taxonomy (NCBI): domain Bacteria; kingdom Pseudomonadati; phylum Pseudomonadota; class Gammaproteobacteria; order Pseudomonadales; family Pseudomonadaceae; genus Pseudomonas; species Pseudomonas sp. NBRC 111131. The sequence continues at coordinate 117,597 of NZ_BCBH01000014.1, forward strand.
CTGTGGCCAGAAGGTGGCCCCAAAGATGTGGAATTTGCTGCTGGATAGGTCCCAGAGCACGGCCTGGCGGCCGTTCCAGTCGAGCCAGGCGGTGCCGAAGAACAGAACGAACAGTGCACCTGCAAAACCGATGCGCAGGTTGCGGTACAGGCCCGTGAAGCTTCGGGTATGGATACCGCTGACGGTAGTCGGCTTGGCGGCGGCCAGGTCGATGGCTTGAATTCTGTCGTTCATGGCGTCGGTGCTCTGTTGGCCTCGATCACGCCTGAGCACTATGGCCCCCGAGCTGTTTTCAGCACAGGCTCAGGTTACGCGATAAAAACCGTATCAGATTGCCGGCAATGGCCGTTGACCCCTTAGATTACGGAGCCTGGAACGCTGGCCTTCAGATGCCTGCGGCTATCCACCGCACCGGCAACCGTCAACGCGTCAGCCTCGGTTTCAGTGATGGGAACACGCTGACCGGCCAACAGCGCCACAGACATGTGCAATTGCTCGTCCGTCACGATTTCGATTGCCGAGCCTTCGCCTTCAAGGCGCAGGTCAGCGCTGATCAGGGTGCAACGGCGGGTGCTTTGGTCAATTTCCACTGGCATGGGAGGGTCCTCCAGGTTGCATTACACGTGTGACCGCGCGTCGTGGAGGGTTGCTGCATCGTTCCGCCGGGCGGGCACTTTGCGGGCAGTGCAGAGGTCAATCTTCACAGGCAGCACACTATTGCTCTGGCCTGGAAGCGCATCAATGGACCTTATCTGGCAAACCCTGCAAGCAGAATTCGCCGACCTTACCGATGCAGGCGAAGTCACCCGTGTTCTCCTGCGCCTGCTGATGGCGGCGGTGCTCGGCGCCGTGCTGGGGTTCGAGCGCGAGCACAAAGGCAAATCCGCCGGTGTGCGCACGCACATGCTGGTGTCGATGGGCGCGGCGCTGTTCGTGCTGGCCCCCAGCATGGCCGGTGCCGATGAGCAGGCTTTGAGCCGCGTGATCCAGGGTATCGTCGCCGGTATCGGGTTTCTCGGTGCGGGCACCATCCTCAAGGGTAATGGCCAGGACACCAGCCATGTCAAAGGCCTGACCACCGCGGCGGGGTTGTGGATGACCGCTGCCATTGGCACGGCCGCAGGCATGGGGCGTGAAGCCACGGCGCTGATCAGCACCCTGCTGGCGTTGCTGGTGCTGGCGACGATGCCGTTGGTGGTGGAGAAGGTCGAGGGGCAGGACGAGGAGAAACAGAAGGAGGAGGAGGGCAGGAAGCACTGAGGGGAGCCGAAGCTCCCCTCAAAGCGTTGTTGCCTGCTCTTTTCTTATTATTGAAGACTGGCCTTTTGTTGTTTTTGTCAGCCTGTCCTGGTGTTGCGAGCGACCCCCATCCGGGGTCAAGAGCAAACGTATTTTTTTGAGCGCTGACCTGCTTTCATCCTGAAGATCCGATTCTGGCTGTTGCTGCCTCGAGGCAGTTTTATTGTTCTGTGCCAGCTCGCGGGGCGAACCCCTGAAAAGCGTGTCGACTCCAAAAAAATCTGCTTGCTACGCCTCTGCCGTGTTGTTCTTGTTATGTCAGAGCCGTTACCTGTTGTTTTTATTGGGTGTCACATTTTTTGTTGTTGTTGTACGAAAGATATAGCAGGTGCCGTGCCAACTTTTGAAATTCCTTTAAAATCAATGGCTTGGTCATGAAGGCAAAAATCTCGTGCCCTGAAATTCTGTCGATTTGTTTCCCTGTTACCCGATTTTTTGCTGGCGGCTGTGGGGGCGGTAACACTCCACCCACAGGCCTGTGACAACCGTGTGAATCACTGCGCACTGCGAGCCCGCGCCACCCGCGAGCCATTGGCACGGCCCAGCACACTGCTGATGCGCTGCCCAGCAGCGATCAGGCGGTCGAGGTCGATGCCGGTTTCAATGCCCAGCCCCTGCAGCAGGTACACCACATCTTCGCTGGCAATGTTGCCGGTGGCGCCCTTGGCATACGGGCAACCGCCCAGCCCTGCGACCGAGCTGTCGAACACGCTGATGCCTTCGAGCAGGCTGGCATACACATTGGCCAGCGCCTGGCCATAGGTATCGTGGAAGTGGCCGGCCAACTGTACGCGTGGCACCTGCGCCGATACCACTTCGAACAACCGCCGGGTGTCACCTGCGGTACCGGTGCCGATGGTGTCACCCAGCGAAACCTCGTAGCAGCCCATGTCATGCAGGGCCTTGGCCACCGGGGCGACCTGTTCGGCGCTGACCTTGCCCTCGTAGGGGCAGCCGAGCACACAGGAAACGTACCCGCGAACGCGCACACCGTGGCTGCGGGCGGCCGCCATGATCGGCTCGAAGCGTGTGAGGCTCTCGGCGATGGAGCAATTGATGTTGCGTTGGGAAAACGCCTCGGAGGCCGCGGCGAACACGGCGACTTCCTTCACCCCGGCCGCCAGCGCGTCCTCGAAACCGCGCAAGTTGGGCGCCAGGGCGGCGTAGGTCACACCCGGGCGCTGATGGATGCCGGCGAACACCTCGGCAGAACCGGCCATCTGCGGTACCCACTTGGGTGAGACGAAACTGCCGACTTCGATATAGGCCAGGCCAGCGGCGGTGAGGTCATCGACCAACTGCACCTTGTCGGCCACACTGATGGGCTGGGCTTCGTTCTGCAGGCCGTCGCGGGGGCCGACTTCGACCAGGCGGACTTTTTCGGGCATGGACATGGCGGGGTTCCTGTGGCGGGTCAACGGTTGTCGTTATTGTTCAAGGTAGTGGCCAGGGCCTGTTCGCAGCGTTCCTGGGCCGTATCGAGCTCCAGTTGCATCTGGTGGATGTCGAGCATCTGCTGTTCGAGTTGGGCGCGGCGCTCGGCGATTTTCGCCAGCATGCTGTTGAGCTGCTTGAGGTTGCCGCTGGTAGGGTCGTACAGCTCGATCAGTTCACGGCATTCGGCAAGGGAAAAGCCGATGCGCTTGCCACGCAGAATAAGCTTGAGGCTGACCTTGTCGCGGGCCGAGTAGATGCGTTCCAGGCCACGGCGCTCGGGGCTGAGCAAGCCCTGCTCCTCGTAAAAGCGGATGGCGCGGGTGGTGATGTCCAGCTCACGGGACAGGTCGGAGATGCTGTAGGTCTGGCTGCTCATGCTTGGGCTCGGCAAGGGGTATGGCGGTATCCTGAATGCAGGTTGACGTAAACGTCAAGCAGGGCGGCAGGGCTGTGTCGATTTTGCAGCCGAGAACAGACCGGGCCAGGCCGCGCGCCCCTCAATCAGGTTGCACCGAGCGGCGATACGCTTTGGGCGTCTGCCCGCTCAAACGCTTGAAGAACCGCGCAAAATACGTTGGGTCCGTGAACCCCAGGTTGTCCGACAATTGCCCGATGCTCATGCGTGTGTAGCGCAAATTGCGCCGTGCCTCCAGCAGCAGGCGCTGATGCACCACCTGCAGGGCAGTCTGCCCGCTCAACGCGCGGCACAGTTGGTTGAGGTGCAGGCTGGGGATTTGCAGCCGTGCGGCAAACGCCTCCACTGACAGGTGCTCGCGAAAATGCGCCTCGACCAGGCGCAGGTATTGCCCAAGCAACTGGCGGTCACGTTCGTCACGGTTGCGCGGTGGCTGGCCCAGTAGCTGACGGCGGCTGATCCACACCATCAGCGCCGTCACCAGAGCGTCGAGCAGAGGCGCCCGTGACGGCGCGTTGCCCTGGTATTCCTGCTGCAGCGTCTCGATCAGGTTGCGCAGGCGCACGCGGTCCTTGCCCAGTGGGTAACAGCCAGCCTTGGCCAACACACCCAGCGGAGCACCCAGGCGCTGTTCCAGGTCGGCCACCAGCGCGGTGCCAAAGGTCAGCACATGCCCCTGAATGTCGGCGCTGAAGCGAAAGCCATGCACCGTCAGAGGGGGCACCACCTGGATGGCCGCTTCGTCAATGGCGCTGCGCACGCCTTCGATCTCCACCTGGGCCTGGCCACGCTGCACGTACAGCAGCTGGAACAGCTCAGCGTGCTGGTGCGGCTTGATTTCCCAGTGGTGCAGGCGGCTGCGCGCCGGGATCGGCTCGCAGTGCAGCAGGTCGGTGCCGGGCCAGGCGTGGTTCTCACCGTACAACTGGAACAACGGGACGCCGGGGAGCGTGGATTTCATGGTGAAAAGCCCTGTCCGCTAATCGAACGATTTTTGTAAAAGTGCAGGTTTTGCATGGGATAGCACACATATTCGGCAAATTTACCCAGTAAAAATGCAGGTGCAAACCCAATAGTGCGAGACAACAACAATGAAAACTCAGGTTGCAATCATCGGTGCCGGCCCGTCGGGCCTGTTGCTTGGCCAATTGCTGGACAGGGCCGGCATCGACACGGTCATCCTCGAGCGCCAGACCCCCGATTACGTCCTCGGCCGAATCCGTGCCGGTGTGCTCGAGCAAGGCACCGTCGAGCTGTTGCGCGAGGCCGGTGTGGGCGAACGGATGGACCGCGAAGGGTTGGTCCACGAAGGCGTCGAACTGCTGGTCGGTGGCCGCCGCCAACGCCTGGACCTCAAGGGGCTCACCGGCGGCAAGACGGTCATGGTCTACGGCCAGACCGAGGTCACCCGGGACCTGATGCAGGCACGCCAGGCCAGCGGCGCGCCTATCATCTATTCGGCCTGCAATGTGCAGCCCCACGAACTCAAGGGCGAGCGGCCGTACCTGACGTTCGACAAGGATGGCCAGACCCATCGCCTGGACTGCGACTACATCGCCGGTTGCGATGGCTTCCACGGGGTTTCCCGGCAAAGCATTCCAGAAGGTGTGCTCAAACACTACGAGCGGGTGTACCCGTTCGGCTGGCTGGGCCTGTTGGCCGATACCCCGCCAGTCAACCATGAGCTGATCTATGCCCACCATGAGCGGGGTTTCGTGCTGTGCAGCCAACGCTCGCAAACACGCAGCCGCTATTACCTGCAGGTGCCGTTGCAAGCACGTGTGGAGGACTGGCCCGATGAGCGTTTCTGGACTGAGCTCAAGGCCCGCCTGCCCGCCGATGTGGCGGCGCGCCTGGTCACTGGCCCTGCGCTGGAAAAGAGCATCGCCCCACTGCGTAGTCAGGTGGTCGAACCCATGCAGTACGGGCACCTGTTCCTGGTCGGCGATGCCGCACACATCGTCCCGCCCACTGGCGCCAAGGGCCTCAACCTGGCGGCGTCGGATGTCAACTACCTGTACCGGATCCTGCTCAAGGTATACCGCGAAGGGCGTACCGATCTGTTGCAGCAATACTCGCCACTGGCCCTGCGCCGGGTATGGAAGGGTGAGCGCTTCAGCTGGTTCATGACGCAACTGCTGCATGACTTTGGTGGGCACAAGGATGCCTGGGACCAGAAGATGCAGGAAGCAGACCGCGAGTATTTCCTGACGTCGACGGCCGGGTTGGTGAACATTGCCGAGAACTATGTGGGGTTGCCCTTCGAGGAGGTAGCCTGAGGTGCGCGCCTGGCGAAAGGTCGCCAAGGCTTGAAGTCAGGCGTAGGGATGGCGGACAGTGCGCTGCTCGATAGCTGAAGCAGGAAGCGTACCGATGACTGTCCCAACTCACCTGATTGGCGCCCTGTGCCTGGCCGCAGCCAGTAGCTGGGCCTGGGCCGACCAAGTGCTGCCCGCGCCGCCTGAGCTTGCCTCCGGCTACCGCAGCGGCTTGCAACCGGTGCAGGCCAGCCGGCACATGGTCGCCGCCGCCAACCCGCTGGCGAGCGAGGCCGGGCGGGCGATGCTGCGCGCCGGGGGCAGTGCCATCGATGCGGCAATCGCCATGCAGATGGTGCTCACCCTGGTCGAGCCGCAATCGAGTGGCATCGGCGGGGGCGGGTTCATCCTGTACTGGGATGGCCATCGTGTGCAGGCCTTCGATGGCCGGGAAACGGCCCCGGCGGCGGTGACCGAAGCCCTGTTTCTGCAACCGGACGGTTCCCCGATGCCGTTCCGGGACGCACAGATTGGCGGGCGTTCGGTGGGCGTTCCTGGGGTTTTGCGTGCCTTGAAGCTGGCGCACGACCAGCATGGCAAGCTGGCGTGGCGTGAGCTGTTCGCGCCAGCCATCGCCCTGGCGCGCAACGGTTTCCCGGTGTCCGAGCGCTTGCACACCTTGTTGGCCGCTGACCCTTTCATTGCCCGTTCGCCCGCCATGGCCCGGTACTTTCTGGATGCCCAGGGCCAGCCGCTGGCGGTCGGCACGCGGCTGCGCAATCCCGAGCTTGCACAGGTCCTTGAGGACATTGCCGAGCAAGGGGTAGAGGCCTTCTACACCGGTGAGATCGCCGAGGCCATCGTCGCCCAGGTGCGCGCGCACGCCAATGCCGGGCAGTTGTCGCTGCAGGACTTGCGCCAGTACCAGGCCAAGGAGCGCACCCCGGTGTGCGGCCCGTACAAAGCCTGGCAGGTTTGTGGCATGCCACCGCCGTCCTCGGGTGGGGTGACGGTGTTGCAGACGTTGGGCATCCTTGAAGCGGTGCAGCGTGGCGCAGCGCAACGCGACCTGGCAACCCAGTTGCCGCGCCAGGCACCCTCCGTAGCAGGCCTGGAACCCACCCCGCTGGCGGTCCATCTGCTGGCCGAGGCTGAACGGCTGGCCTACGCCGACCGCGCCCAGTACCTGGCCGACGACGACTATGTGCCGGTTCCGGTCAAGGCATTGATTGCCCCGTCGTATCTGGCCAGTCGCGCTGTGCAGGTGCGTGACTACAGCATGAAGCGCGCCCGCCCGGGCACTCCCGAGGGGGCGAACCTGGCGCTGGCACCGGACCGTTCACCGCTGCGTATTTCCACCTCGCACCTTAGCGCCGTGGACGACAACGGCCAGGCCCTGGCCATGACCACCTCGATCGAGGCAGCATTCGGCTCGCACCTGATGGTCAAAGGCTTCCTGCTGAACAACCACCTGACCGATTTCTCGTTCATCCCGCAGGAACAGGGCAAGCCTGTGGCCAACCGTGTCGAACCAGGCAAACGGCCGCTGTCGGCGATGGCACCGACGCTGGTATTTGCACGGGACACCGGGGCGCTGGTGGCCAGCCTGGGCTCACCCGGCGGCTCTCAGATCATCGGCTATGTGAACAAGGCATTGATCGGCCTGCTGGACTGGCGGCTCGACCCGCAGCAGGCTGCCAACCTGCCCAATTTCGGTAGCCGCAACGCCGGTACCGAAGTGGAGGCCGGGCTGAGCAGTGCGGCGCTGGTCAGGCAATTGACGGCCTGGGGTCATGAGGTCACGCCGATGACCATGACCAGCGGTATGCAGATCATCCAGCGCACGGCGGCAGGTTGGTCGGGCGGGGCCGACCCCCGACGTGAAGGCGTGGCACTGGGTGACTAGCCGTGGTAGAAGACAGTCTCGCCATTTAGAAGTTGAATAACCCGATGTCCATCAGCGTGAAATCGAATAGAGCCCTGTTCGACCTCGACCTGCTGCGCGCCATTGTCGTGGTCGCCGATTGCGGCAGTTTCACCACGGCGGCAGCGCGCCTGCATTCCACCCAATCGACCATCAGCCAGAAGGTGCGGCGGCTTGAGGAGATGGTGGGCCACCGCCTGCTGGTGCGTGGCAACCGCGACGTGTTGCCCACCGATGCCGGCCAGACCTTGCTTGGCTATGCCCGCCACATGCTGGCGCTCAATGACCAGATGCTCGAAGCCCTGGCCGGCGCCATGGTCGGTGTCACGGTGCGGCTAGGGGTGCCCGAGGACTTCGTCGGCGGGCGTACCACCAACGCGCTGTCGGCGTTCAGCCGCCTGCACCCTCAGGTCAAGCTGGAGGTCACCAGCGGGCTGTGCCGCGACCTCAGCCAGGCCTACGACAACGGCGAACTCGACCTGGTCTTGCTCAAGCAGCGGCGCAACAGCCGCGAGGGCGTGGCGTGCTGGCCCGAGCGCCTGCAATGGATCGACAGTGCGCGAATGCCGTCCTTCGAACTCGACCCGATCCCGCTGGTCACCTTCCCGCCCCGTGGGCTGTACCGCGAGGACATGATCAGCGCCATCGAGGGTATGGGCCGGCGCTGGCGGATCAGCTTCACCAGCTCCAGCCTCAGTGGCATTCAGGCTGCAGTGGCCGACGGCATGGGCATCAGCCTGCTGCCCCCACGGGCGGCGACCCAGGAGCATCGAGTACTGGGGCCGGAACACGGGCTGCCGCAGGTCGACAGCTACGAGATTGTGATTGTGCACCGGCCGACGGCGGACGTGATGGTCAAGGCGTTGGCCGAGGTGATGACCGAGCTGCTGGCGGGCGGAGGGATCTAGTGTGCACGGTCCTTATCGCCGGGTTGCCGGCGATAAGGATGCACCAGGGATCATGGCATCCCTAGCCATTCTGGCAGGGCCAACGAAATGAACGGCACGTAGGTCACCAGTACCAGGAACAGCAACAGGATCGACAGCCACGGCAGCGCGGCACGAATGGTCTGCCCCAGGGTCAGGCCCGTCACCGCGGAGGTCACGAACAGGTTGAGCCCCACCGGCGGGTGCACCAGGCCGATCTCCATGTTCACCACCATCACGATCCCTAGGTGAATCGGGTCGATCCCAAGCTTCATCGCGATCGGGAAGAAGATCGGCGCCAGGATCAGGATGATCGCCGAGGGCTCCATGAAGCTGCCTGCCACCAGCAGCACCACGTTGACCATGATCAGGAAACCGATCGGCGTGAGGCCTTCGGACAGCACCCACTGGGTGATCTGTTGGGGAATCTGCTCGGTGGTCAGCACATGGGCGAAGAGCATGGCGTTGGCGATGATGAACAGCAGCATGATAGTCAGCCGCCCAGACTCCAGCAGCACCTTCGGGCAGTCGCGCAGGCGCATGTCCTTGTACACGAACAGCGCAATGAATGCCGAGTACACGGCGGCCACGGCTGCGGCCTCAGTGGGGGTGAACATGCCGCTGTAGATGCCCCCCAGGATGATCACCAGCAGTAACAGCCCCCAGAATGCACGGCGGGCGGTGCTGAGCCATTCGGCAAAACTGGCACGCGGTTGCGCGGGCAGTTTCTTGATACGGGCGACGATGTAGATCGTCACCATCAGGAACACGCCCAGCAGGATGCCCGGCACCACCCCGGCCATGAACAGCTTGCCCACCGACGTTTCGGTGGCGGCGGAGTACACCACCATGACGATCGAGGGGGGAATCAGGATGCCCAAGGTGCCGGCGTTGCAGATGATCCCGGCGCCGAACTCGCGCGGGTAGCCGGAGCGCACCATGCCCGCCACGGCAATCGAACCCACCGCCGCAACCGTGGCCGGTGACGACCCGGACAGCGCGGCGAACAACATGCACGCCAGCACCGCGGCAATGGCCAGGCCGCCGCGGATGTGCCCGACGCAGGCGTTGGCGAAGTCGATCAGCCGTTGCGCCACGCCGCCGGTGGTCATGAACGCGCCCGACAGCAGGAAGAACGGAATGGCCAGGAAGGTATAGCTGTCGGAGGTTTCGAACAGCTTGATCGCCAGCGAGCTCAGCGAGTCCTGGCTGAACAGCAGAATCGACAATGCCCCCGACAGGCCCAGCGAGATCGCGATCGGTACGCCCAGGAACATGAACACGAACAACAACAGGAACAGGCAGATAACAGTCATCAGTGGTGCTCCTCACCTGGGTTGGCCAGCTTGCTGGCTTCGGCGGCCTCGTCGGCCAGGCCCAGGCCATACTGGCGATGGGTGAACAGGCGGTAGAGGATTTCCAGGTAACGGATGATCACCAGGGCGAAACCGAGGGGCACGATCAGCGCGATGTGGCCAACCTTGATGCCGTAGCGGTCGAGGTCCTCGGCACCGATGCCGGCGACCAGCACTGCGCTCACCCACTTGATGCTTGCCACCAGAAACAGCCCGGCGTAGGCCAGGCAGCAGGCACAGGCGACCATGGCCAGCAGCCGTTGCACCGGTTTGCGGGTACGCCGCACCAGCACGTCGACGCCGAGGTGACCGGCGGTGCGCACCCCGTAGGCAATACCGAAGAAGATCAGCCAGCCGAACAGGGCCTTGGTCAGGGCGATGCTCCAGGTCATTTCCTGGGCATAGCCCATCAGGTGGTCGCCGATGCTCAGCAGCAGGTCGCTGGCAAAGGCCCAGTGGTCACTGAGCGTGTAGAACATCGTGTAGAGGTTGTTCAGCGCCACGTAGAGGAAGGTCACCAAGGTCATGGCCGCCAGGAGGAAGGCGATCATGCCTTCCTCGAAGTGCTCCCAGACACGCCTGAGCGATTGCATAGGAATTCTCCAGACAAACAGAGGGCAGGCCACCCGTGGGGCGGGTGGCCAGGGCAGGGCGCAGGGCAGGTCAGGACGCTTTGTTGGCCGCGTCGGCAGCGTTAATCAGGTCGGCGCCGATCTGGTCAGAGAACTTCTCCCACACCGGGCGCATCGCCTCACGCCATTGCTGGCGCTGCTCAGCGGTCAGCGGGTCGATCTCGCTGGTCTTGGCATCGAGGATTTTCTGCCGGGAGGACTGGTTCAAGGCTTCGGCCTGCTTGTTCACCTCGACCGTGACCTGGTCCATGAGTGTCTGCAGTTCGCCACGTACATCCTCGGGCAGGCTGTTCCAGAACGTGGCGTTGGTGATGACCATGTAGTCGATCAGGCCGTGATTGGTTTCGGTGAAGAACGGCTGCACTTCGTTGACTTTCTGGCTCTCGTAGTTCGACCAGGTGTTCTCGGTGCCGTTGACCGTGCCGGTCTGCAGGCCCTGATAGACCTCGGCAAAACTCATCTTGCGCGGGTTGGCGCGGATCGCCTTGAACTGCTCTTCAAGCACACTGGAGGCCTGCACACGGAATTTCAGGCCGCGGGCGTCCTTGGGCAGGATCACCTTCTTGTTGGCCGACAGCTGCTTGAGGCCATTGTGCCAATAGGCCAGGCCACGGATGCCTTTGTCTTCCATCGAGGTCAGCAGCGCCTTGCCTTGCGGGCCCTGCTGGAAGCGGTCGACAGCGGCCAGGTCATCGAACAGGAACGGCAGGTCGAAGATCTGCACCTGCTTGTTGTAGTGCTCGAACTTGGCCAGCGACGGTGCCAGCATCTGCACATCGCCCAGCAGCAGCGCTTCCATTTCCTTGCCATCGCCAAACAGCGATGAGTTGGGGTAGACCTCGACTTTTACCTTGTCCTTGAGCTGAGGGTCGGCAGCCACCAGCTTTTGGAACATCAGCGCGCCCTGGCCTTTGGGCGTGCTGTCGGCCACCACGTGGGCGAACTTGATGATGATCGGGTCGGCGGCCTGGGCCAGGCTGGCCATGGACACAGCAGCGGCGCAGAACAGCGCCTGGGTCAGCTTCAACATCGATGTCACCTCGGATTTATTGTTGTAGGAGGAGTGTGGGTAAAGATGGACCAACGGCCTGTGTGTGGAGAATCAGCATTTGTGTAAGGCGGCGTTCGGTTTAGCTGAACACAGGGCTGTTAATGGGCGTTGTCGGCCGCTTCATGGGTTTATCCGCGAAGCGGCCCTCGGATTCAACGCGTCTGTTGCGCGAGCAGGCGCTGCGCCCGCAACAGCACCGGTGCATCGACCATCTGCCCGTCTAGCTGGAACGCTCCGGCCCCGTTCGCCGCGGCGCTGGCGTTCACCACCCGCCGTGCCCAGGCCAGCTCATCGTCGCGGGGGGCGAGCGCTGCATGGATCACCGCCACCTGTTTGGGATGAATGCACAACGCACCGCCATAGCCCAGGTCATACGCATGCCGCATTGCCTGCTGCAGGCCTTCGGCGTCGTCGATGGCGGGGAACACGCCATCCAGGGGTGGCAGCAGGTCGGCCGCACGGGAATGCAACTGCACGGCCATGCGCGCCTGGTCGAGGAACTGCCGGGCAGCCGCACTTTCGGTGTTCAAATGCAGGTCCAGCGCCAGGTCCAGGCTGCCGAACGACAGGCGCTGGACCCCTTCGGCATGGGCGATCTGCTCCAGCGCCAGCAGGCCCTTGGCACTTTCGATGATCGGCCAGAGCGGTTTGGCAATGTGTCGGGCAACCGCCACCTGGGCGGTGTTTTCGACCTTGGGCAACAGCACCCCGGCGACACCGGGCTGGCACGCGCAGAAAGCCAGGTCTGCTGCATGCTCCGGGTGCTGCGGCGCATTCACCCGCACCCACACCGCAGGCTGCGGCGCCGCTTGCAGAAAGGCCGCCAAGTTGGCGCGGGCCTGGCGCTTGAGGGGTTCTTCCACGGCATCCTCGAAATCGACGATGACGGCATCGGCACCGGCAGCCAGCGCCTTGGCAAATCGGTCCGGCCGGCTACCGGGCACGAACAGCGCGCTGCGAACAGTGCTCATACCGCACCGCTCGCGGCCAGGCGGGCCTGTTGTGCTGCACTCAAACCCAGCTCGTCGAGAATACCCTGGGTATGTTGCCCCAGCCCGGGCACGGCATCCATGCGCGGGCTGAAGGCGGCGTTGCGCCCCGGTGGCAGCAATGACGGCAGCTTGCCGACCGGGCTGTCCACGTCGCGCCAACGGTCACGTGCCTGCAATTGGGGGTGCTGCCAGACCCCATGCATGTCGTTGACCCGGGCGTTGGCGATCTGTGCCTCTTCAAGGCGCGCCACCACCTCGTCCAGCGACAGGCTGGCGAAGCCGTCGATGATGATCTGGCGCAGCACGTCGCGGTTTTCCGAGCGCTTGTAGTTGGCGTTGAAGCGTTCATCGCGGGTCAGTGACGGGTCGAGCAGCACCTTGTCGCAGAACAGTGCCCATTCGCGTTCGTTCTGCAGGCCGAGCATGATCGTGCCGCCACCCCCGGTGGGGAACGGCCCGTACGGGTAGATGGTCGAGTGCGCGGCACCGGCACGCGGGGGCGGTGGCGCGCCGTTGTAGGCGTAGTACATCGGATAGCCCATCCACTCCACCAGGCTTTCGAGCATTGACACATCGATACGGCTGCCGACGCCCGTCTTGTCCCGCAGCAGCAGCGCCGACAGTACGCCGGTGTAGGCATACATGCCCGCCGCGATATCGGCGATCGAGCAACCGGCCTTGGCCATGTCGGTGTCGCCTGGCCCGCCAGTTACCGAGAGAAAGCCACCCTCGCTCTGGATCAGCAGGTCATAGGCCTTTTTCTTTTCATACGGGCCACCTTCGCCATAGCCGGAGATGTCGCACACGATCAGCCGCGGGAAGCGTGCATGCAGCGCCTCGAACGACAAGCCCATACGTGCCGCGGCGCCCGGTGCGAGGTTCTGCACCAGTACGTCGGCCTTGGCCAGCAGCGCGTCGAGGATGCCGTGCGTGGCGTCCTGCTTGAGGTCCAGGGTCAGGCTTTCCTTGGAGCGGTTGGTCCATACGAAGTGCGAAGCCAGGCCGTCGACGCGCTGGTCGTAGCCACGGGCGAAGTCGCCGCTACCCGGGCGCTCGACCTTGATCACACGGGCGCCAAGGTCGGCCAGTTGGCGGGTGCAGAAGGGCGCCGCGATGGCGTGCTCCAGGCTGATGACGGTGATGCCGTCCAGTGGGCGGGGCGTTGCTTGGGTCATAAGGTCACCTGTCATCGTCAGTGCAGATCGGCCAGGGAGCGGGCGTCGCGCAGTTGCCACACCCGTTCGATCAAAACCTGGCCCTGGGCCGGGCTACGGGCGCCGGCGTAGGCCAGCAGGCGCTGGAACTTGGCTTCCAGCTCGGGGCGCGAAAGGGTGTTGCCTGGGTCGCCCTTGGGGTCGTCGATGGCGGCGCTGAAGGTGCGGCCATCGGTACAGGTCACCTCGACACGGCCCAGCCAGCGGGCGGGGTAGGCGGCGTCGACTTCGGCGTCCAGTTGCATTTGCACCTTGTCGCGAAAGCGCGCCACCCGTGGGTCGGTCAGGGCCAGGTCGCGGAATTCCAGCAGTTGTGCGCTGCCATGCACAGCGATCAGGCCAAGCACCGTGCCCATGGAGAATTTGGCCTGATGCACGGTGGCTGGGGTGGTGACCCGGCCGAGCACATCGATGGCGCCCTGGTGCACGCGGGTGACGACCCGGGCGATCTGTGCATGGTCCAGCCCCTCACGCTGCATAAGGTGCAGCAGGGCATCGGCGGCGGAGTGGGTATGGCGGCAGGAGGCGTGGTACTTGAACGAAGTTTCCACCAGCGCCCAGCGCGTGCCCAGGCGGTCGCTCAGGCGTGCCGGGTCGGCATCGCTGGACATGCCTGCGGCCAGGCCTTGTTCGCCTTCGAGGATGTTGCGCGCGCCGGTCAGGCCATCGGCAGTCAGGTAGGCGGCCAGCAGGCCATCGGCAGCCGCCTTGGCGGTGTGCAACTGTTTGGAATCGGCGGCGTCGCGCAGGAACTCCCACAACCCGGCAGCCTGGGTGCCGGCACTGCCTAGCAGGTTGATGAACTGCGCCCGGTCAAAGCCCAGCAGCTTGCCCACCGCGACCGCTGCAGCCAGGGTGCCGACGGTGGCGGTGGTGTGGAAGATGCGGTAATGCGAGCGGCCAAGAAACTCGCCGATGCGAATACCCGCCTCGTAGCCGGCCACGGCCGCCAGCAGCAAGTCCTGGCCAGACTTGCCCAGGTCCTGGGCCGCGGCCAGCGCTGCGGAAAACACCACAGTGGCCGGGTGCAACACCGAGCTGTTGTGCAGGTCGTCCTGCTCGACCAGGTGCGAGGCGGCGCCGTTGACCAGGGCGGCAAAGTACGGCGAGGAACTGCGCCCGCTGGTCAGCACCCGAGCCGTGCCTTGGGCCGGGCCCATGCGTTGTGCGTAGCGCTCGAACAGCGGAATCGGGTGTGCCCCCTGGCTGGCCAGGGCCGAGCCGAGCCAGTCGAGGAACAGGTCTTCGGTACGGTCCAGCACGTGGCTGGGCACCTGGGCGTAGTGCAGGTCGGCGAGGAAGGTGGCCAGGGCCTGGGTATGGTGCATGGTCAGGCCCTCAGAAGCTGCGCGGCAGCTCGAGCAGGTGCTCGGCCACGTAGGACAGGATCAGGTTGGTCGAGATCGGCGCCACCTGGTACAGGCGGGTTTCGCGGAATTTGCGCTCGACGTCGTATTCACAGGCGAAGCCAAAGCCGCCGTGGGTCTGCAGGCAGGCATTGGCGGCTTCCCACGAGGCCTTGGCGGCCAGGTACTTGGCCATGTTGGCGCTGGCCCCGGCGTTCTGCCCGCTGTCGTATTCGGCGCAGGCACGCCAGCGCATCAGGTCGGCTGCTTCGATTTCGATATGGGCTTGGGCGATAGGGAACTGCACGCCCTGGTTCTGCCCGATCGGTCGGCCGAACACCACGCGGTCGCGGGCATACGCGCTGGCCTTTTCGATGAACCAGCGACCATCGCCGATACACTCGGCGGCGATCAGCGTACGTTCGGCATTGAGGCCATCGAGGATGTACTTGAAGCCTTTGCCTTCTTCACCGATCAGGCTGCTGGCCGGCAGCTCGAGGTTGTCGAAGAACAGCTCGTTGGTTTCGTGGTTGACCATGTTGGCGATCGGCTGCACGGTCAGCCCATTGCCGATGGCCTCGCGCAGGTCGACCAGGAAGATCGACATCCCCTCGGACTTCTTCTTTACCTCGGCCAGCGGTGTGGTGCGCGCCAGCAGGATCATCAGGTCGGAATGCTGGACGCGTGAAATCCACACCTTCTGGCCGTTGATCAGGTACTTGTCGCCCTGGCGCACGGCAGTGGTCTTGATCTTGGTGGTGTCTGTGCCGGTGGTGGGTTCGGTCACGCCCATCGACTGCAGGCGCAGCTCGCCGCTGGCCAGCTTGGGCAGGTAATGGCGCTTCTGTTCCTCGCTGCCATGGCGCAGCAGGGTGAACATGTTGTACATCTGGCCGTGCACGGTGCCGGAGTTGCCGCCGCAGGCGTTGACCTCTTCGAGAATCACCGAGGCCTCGGCCAGGCCAAGGCCGGAACCGCCGAACTGTTCCGGGATCATCGCCGAGAGCCAGCCGGCGTCGGTCATGGCTTTGACGAACGCTTCGGGGAAGCCCTTCTGTTCATCGATCTTGCGCCAGTAGCTGGCGTCGAATTCCGCGCACAAGGCGCGCACCCCTTCGCGGATGGCGGTGAGGTCATCGCTGTCGTACGTATGCATGCGGGTGTTCCCTGTCTGGTATCAGTCGAAAAGCACGTCGGCGCTTTGTGCCACGCCGTCGGCATTGCTGGCCCACAGTTGCGCCTGGCCGGGTTCGCCGAGGCAGCCGGCCACGACGAAGGGCGTAGGCACGGTGAGCGGGCGCACGCCGCGGTAGGCGAAATGCCGTACCCGCTTACCGGGGTTGGCGCGGATGAAGGCGCGCAGGTTGAGGGTGGCAATCAGTGGGCCGTGCACCACCAGGCCGGCATAGCCTTCGGTATCGGTGACGTAGGGGTGGTCGTAGTGGATCCGGTGGCCGTTGAAGGTCACCGCGCTGTAGCGCATCAGCAAGGTGGGCGTGGGCGTTACCGCTTCGCTCCATTGCGCTGGCACAGGCGCTTGAGCACTGCCGAGCTTGGGCGGGTTGGGTTCGCGGTAGACGATATCCTGCTCTTCGCGCACGCACAGCGCGCCGTGCTGCGAGTACTCGTGGCGCACGGTGACGAACAACAAGGCGCCGGTGCGGCCGTGTTTTTCCTCGATATGCACGATGGTCGACAACCGGTGAGCCTCGGCGCCGACCTTGAGCGGCGCGATGAACTCAACTCGGCCACCGGCCCACATGCGGTTGCGGTTGTCGGCAGGGGGCAGGAAGCCGCCGCGCGCAGGGTGGCCGTCAGTGCCCAGTTGCGTTTCAGCCACCGGCTCCTGGAAGAAACACCACATCCACAAGGGGGGCAGGGGTTGCCCCACGGCGGGTGCGGTTTCGCCGAAGGTGGCGGCGATGCGCTTGATGAGGTTGCGGCTGAGCTCGTCGACGGCCTCTTCCGTGCGGCCGATCCAGGCGCTGTAATCCGTAGCGGTCATAACCATTGGCCTCTGCATTTGTTGTTATGCCGCGATCATGCGAGGCGCCTGGCATTCTGTGAATTTGCATTTGTGTAAAGCAGCGTTCAGGTATGCTGAACGCCCGCACGACGACTGGACACGCCCATGCACTTCGACCTGGCTGATTTGCGGCTTTTCATTCACATCGGTGAATCACCGAGCCTGACCCAGGGCGCGCGCCGGGCGTTTCTCTCGCCGGCCGCCGCCAGTGCGCGGATCAAGGCGCTGGAGGCACAGCTCGATACGCGGCTGTTGTACCGCGACAGCCGGGGTGTGGAACTGACCCCAGCGGGGCAGAAGCTGTTGACGCATGCGCGGCTGATCATGCGCCAGGTGGATTACCTGAAGGCGGAATTCACCCAGTTCGGCACCGATTCGGCGGGGCACATCCGTATCTTTGCCAACACCACTGCCGTGACCGAGTTCCTTCCCGAAGTGCTGGCCGGCTTCCTGGCGCAGCGCCCTGGGGTGACAGTCGACCTGCAGGAGCGTTTGTCGCGGGATATCGTGCGCGGCGTGCTCGATGGCAGCAGCGACATGGGCATCATTGCCGGGCCTGTGGAAGCCAGCGGGCTGCAAGTGATGCACTTCAGCACCGACCGGCTGGTGCTGATCGTGCCTGCCGGGCATGAACTGGCAGGCTGCAAGCAGGTTTCGTTGAAGCAGACGCTGGCCTTTCAGCACATCGGGCTGCATGACGGCAGCACACTGCTGAGCTTCTTGCGCGACCATGTCGAACGCATGGGCCTCAACCTGTCGTTGCGGATCCAGCTGTCGAGTTTCGAGGCCATTTGCCGGCTGGTGGAAGCCGGGGTGGGGATTGGCATCATTCCCGAGTCGGCCGCGTTGCGGCACAGCCAGACCATGGGGTTGGTGACCATTACCCTGGACGAACCCTGGGCGGTACGTGAGCGCAGTATCTTGGTGCGCGAGCTGGATGCATTACCGGGGACGGTCAGGGCGTTGATCGCTACCCTGATGCCTGAGGGCTAGCGCAATGCATGAAGGGCCGGCGCCTTCAAAAGAAGCTGCGCTGTGCCTTCAGCGTCACCATGCTCTGGCAGTAGGTGTTGATCCCGGCATACGCATCGCACCCACCACCGCTGAGGCTGGAATTGCTGTAGATCAGGTTGAGGTCAATGCCCAGCCAAGGCCGCGACAGTTCTAGCGACCAGTCAGAAAAACCGTTGACCTGGCTGCCATCGCCGATGGTGAAGGGCGTCCCCAGGCGGTGATGGGCAAGTTTTACCGTGAAATCGACATCGAACAGCGGCAGTTGGCCGAAATCGGCAAACAGGGTGCCCGTGCGGTTGCCCGGGTTGTCCCGCCAGGCGCCGCCAATACGGCTGCCCAGCAGCGACACGCCGCCATACAGGGCATAGCTGTCCGGCCCGGCGATGTTCGGTTGGCTGTAGTGGATCAGGCCTACCTCATACCCCAAGGTGCTGTCGAAGCGGTGCTTGTACCCCAGGTAGTTGTCCAGGCGCAGGGTGGAGTTGGGGGCCACGCCCATGCTCGGGGCGTACTGGCCGACATACCAGCCGCTGGGGTGACTGAGGTCGAGGCCGCCGTGGAAAGTGCCCACCGCACTGGGCGAGATCAGCCCCTGGGCCATGCTGCGCGCGGGTGTGGTGCCGAGCTTGAAGTCGAAGTCGCCCAGCTGGCGTTGGATCTGCTGTGCTGGCAGGGCCGGGCTGAAGAGGAGGGCCGCACTCAGCAACAGAAGGGGCCTGGTCATGGTCACCGTCCTGGAAGGCTTGCGCTTGAGCGGTAGAGAATACCTGGGTTGGCAGGCAGGGAAAACCACACGGGTACCTCAGAGGGGTTGCGAGATCTCGATCAGGTTAAGGTCCGGGTCACGAACGTAGACCGACAGAATCGGCCCGGTGGCGCCTGTACGCTGTATAGGCCCTTGCAGAATGGGCCATTGCGCCTGCTGCAGATGGGCGATCACCTGCTCCAGGGGGATGCTGGCGATGAAGCACAGGTCCAACGCCCCGGGCACGGGCAGATGCGCCTTGGGCTCGAATTCATGGCCGCGCACATGGACGTTGATCTTCTGCTTGCCATAACGCAAGGCCAGGCGGCCGGCACCGAAGGTTTCCAGCTGCATGCCCAGCACGCGGGTGTAGAAGTCGGTGCAGGCATCCACGTCGAAGGTGGTGAGTACCAGATGGTCCAGGTGGTCGATCATGGGCTACCTCGCTGGCAGGGGCTGAAGCCGGTCACTCCGGCACCGGCCATGATAGTGCGACCCGCCAGCCTTTCAACTCAGCCTTTGATCGAAGGCCCCGGTGCGGCGCGCTCGGTGACCACCTGTGGGTCGGCAGCGCGCTGGATGATGCGCTTGTGTCGCTCGTATTCGTCAAGCGAAAGGCCTTGGCGTTGCAGGGCCTCCAGTTGCAACTGGCGCGTTTCTGCGCCGGTGTAGGGGCGCAGCTCAGGGTGGCTGGCGCAGCCGCTGAGCACGGCGATGCCGACGGCAGTCAGGGCAGCGAACAGCAGGCGGGCCAGGTTATTCATCGGGAGGCTCCAGGATTCTGGGGGCAGCAGGTATCGCAGCGCATGGAGCAAGGGTATTGAGCAGGCGCCTTCATTGGAAATTGTCGTTCTCGATAGTGACTATCGATAGCGCTGTAGCGGGGCTGGCGTTTGGCACCGGCGTGGCGATTGTCGATTGGCTCTGGGGCAACTGCGACTGGGGGCGTAACGACATCGATATCGACGTCAATCGCTACAACAACACAACGTCAACACCGCCAGGCCAAGAATCAGAGTACGCCTCGCAAGCCTGTCAGGCTGGATGATCTTCGTCCAGCTCTACGGCGTTGGCTGGGAGCATCGTGTGAAGGGTTGAGTTTTGCTCAATAAGAGACTTCATCTCAGTCGTTATGGTTTTAGCGATGTGTTTGGGAAGCGTGGGGAA
>NZ_BCBH01000015.1:0-135621 GCF_001320525.1 Pseudomonas sp. NBRC 111131
AAAAAGGCGACCCCTCAGGGTCGCCTCTTTGTTACCAAACCGCGATTACTGAACGGTCGGCGCTTCGCCCGCTTCCTGCATGCGCTGCATTTCTTGCGCGTACAGGGCGTCGAAGTTGACCGGCGACAGCATCAGGGCCGGGAACGAACCACGGGTCACCAGGCTGTCCAGGGTCTCGCGGGCGTATGGGAACAGGATGTTCGGGCAGAACGCACCGAGGGTGTGGCTCATCGAGGAGGCGTCGAGGTTCTTGATCAGGAAGATACCGGCCTGCTGGACTTCAGCGATGAACGCCACTTCGTCACCGTTTTTGACGGTTACCGACAAGGTCAGCACCACTTCATGGAAGTCGCCTTCCAGGGCTTTCTGCTTGGTGTTGAGGTCCAGGGCGACGCTCGGCTCCCACGTCTGGCGGAAGATCTGCGGGCTTTTCGGGGCCTCGAACGAAAGATCGCGCACGTAGATGCGCTGCATGGAGAACTGAGGGCCGTTGTCTTCTGCGGCGGCGCCGTTGGTCTGTTGGTCAGTCATGGCAGGTCCTTATCCTAATGTTTTTGAATGCAGTGCAAATCAGGCCGCCAGCAGCGCGTCGAGCTTACCGGCGCGCTCCAGGGCATAGAGGTCATCGCATCCACCGACATGGGTGCTGCCGATCCAGATCTGTGGCACCGAAGTACGGCCGGCCTTCTGGCTCATTTCGGCGCGAACCTGCGGTTTGCCGTCGACTTTGATTTCCTCGAAGGCCACGCCCTTGCTCTCGAGCAGGTACTTGGCACGCATGCAGTAGGGGCAGTAGTCGCTGGAGTAGACGATGACGGGCTTCATATCACTTCACCAGGGGCAGGTTATCGGCTTTCCAGCTGGAAACGCCACCGCTCAATTTGGCGGCGTTGTAACCAGCCTTTAGCAGCTCGCGGCAGATGGTGCCGGACTGCTGGCCCATGGCGTCGACGACGATCAGGGTCTTTTCCTTGTGCTTATCCAGCTCGGTCATGCGATTGGCCAGCTTGTCCTGAGGAATGTTCACCGCACCGACGATGTGGCCGGCGGAATATTCCTTGGCCGGACGGATGTCGATGACCAGGGCCTTCTCGGCGTTGACCAGGGCGGTCAACTGGCCGTTGCTCAGGCTCTGGCCGCCACGGCGGACTTCGTTGAGGAGCAGCAGGACCAGCAGAACAACGAAGATCGCAACCAGGATGTAGTGATCTGTCGCGAATTGAATCAGGTGAGCAACCATCAGCGGTGTTCCAGGCGATTGAAAATGTCGGCCAGTATACACAGCCCCCCATGACCACCAAAGCCCGGCAGGCCGGCAGCAAATTCACCTTCATCTTTGCCGTTTGACGGTTATGGGACGAATATTCGCCGCTGATGGCGCATTTGCCCTAAAATGCGTGTCTTTATCATCTTTGAACAACCGTGAGTTTGATTGATGACGAGCACGCCCAAACCCCTTGTCCTGATCATCCTGGATGGTTTCGGTCACAGCGAAAGCCCCGAATACAATGCCATCTTTGCCGCCAACACCCCGGTCTATGACCGCCTGCGCGCCGAGCAGCCGCATGGCTTGATCTCCGGCTCAGGCATGGATGTCGGCCTGCCGGACGGGCAGATGGGCAACTCCGAAGTCGGTCATATGAACCTTGGCGCCGGCCGTGTCGTCTATCAGGACTTCACGCGGGTGACCAAAGCCATCCGTGATGGCGAGTTCTTCCAGAACCCTGTGCTCACGGGCGCTGTGGACAAGGCCGCGGGTGCAGGCAAGGCCGTGCACATCCTCGGCCTGCTTTCCGACGGTGGCGTGCACAGCCACCAGGACCACCTGGTCGCGATGGCCGAACTGGCCGCGCAGCGCGGCGCCGAGAAAATCTACCTGCACGCCTTCCTCGACGGCCGCGACACCCCGCCGCGCAGCGCGCAATCGTCCATCGAGCTGCTTGACTCGACCTTTGCCAGGCTGGGCAAAGGCCGTATCGCCAGCCTGATTGGCCGTTACTTCGCCATGGACCGCGATAATCGCTGGGACCGCGTCAGCGCCGCTTACAACCTTATCGTCGACAGCGTTGCCGAATACGCTGCCGACAGCGCCGTGGCCGGCCTCGAAGCAGCTTATGCCCGCGACGAGAGTGACGAATTCGTCAAGGCCACCCGCATCGGCGAAGCGGTCAAGGTCGAAGATGGCGATGCCGTGATCTTCATGAACTTCCGTGCAGACCGGGCCCGCGAGTTGTCGCGCGTGTTCGTCGAACCCGACTTCAACGAGTTCCCCCGGGCCCGCATGCCGAAACTGGCAGCCTATATCGGCCTGACCCAGTACTCGGCGAAGATCCCGGCACCTGCCGCATTCGCCCCGGCCAGCCTGAATAACGTACTGGGCGAGTACCTGGCCAAGAACGGCAAGACCCAGCTGCGTATCGCCGAGACCGAGAAATACGCCCATGTCACCTTCTTCTTCTCCGGCGGCCGTGAAGAGCCGTTCGAAGGCGAAGAGCGCATTCTGATCCCGTCGCCGAAGGTGGCCACCTACGACCTGCAGCCGGAAATGAGCGCGCCGCAGGTCACCGACCGAATCGTCGAGGCCATCGAGCAGCAGCGCTATGACGTCATCGTGGTCAATTACGCGAACGGCGACATGGTCGGCCACACCGGCGTGTTCGACGCCGCAGTCAAGGCCGTGGAAGCGCTGGACAGCTGCGTCGGGCGCATCGTCGAAGCACTGGACAAGGTGGGCGGCGAAGCGCTGATCACCGCCGACCACGGCAATGTCGAGCAGATGGAAGACGAGTGCACAGGCCAGGCGCACACCGCGCACACCACCGAGCCGGTACCGTTCATCTATGTGGGCAAGCGCAAGGTCAAGGTGCGCGAAGGCGGCGTGCTGGCCGACGTGGCGCCGACCATGCTCAAGCTGCTGGGGCTGGAGACGCCTGCGGAAATGACCGGGACTTCAATCCTCGTGGATGCCTGAAACCATCGCATTCCAGACAAACGCCCCATCGCATCTGCGGTGGGGCGTTTTTTTTGCCAGCCCGCGCGGGCATACTAGGCCAGTCTCCATCCTTGGTACGCCCAACCCCATGCTTCGCGCCCTGATCCTCCTAGCCCTGTCTTGCCTGCTCAGCCCGGCTTTCGCCGATGAGCGTGCGCAGACCCAGCAACAACTGGACGCCACCCGCCAGGATATCGCCGAGCTCAAAAAGACGCTGGGCAAGCTCCAGGAAGAAAAGGCCGGCGTACAGAAAGACCTCAAATCCACCGAGACCGACATCGGCAAGCTGGAAAAGCAGGTGGAGGCCCTGCAGCAAGAACTAAAAAAGACCGAGGGCGAGCTGGAGCGCCTTGATACCGAGAAAAAAAAACTCCAGAGCGCCCGCGTTGAACAACAGCGACTGATCGCCGTCCAGGCCCGCTCCGCTTACCAGAACAATGGTCGCGAGGAATACCTCAAGTTGCTGCTCAACCAGCAGAACCCCGAGAAGTTTGCCCGCACCCTCACCTATTACGATTACCTGAGCAAGGCGCGCATGGAGCAACTGCGCGCCTTTAACGAAACCTTGCGCCAGCTGGCCAATGTCGAGCAAGACATCGGCCGCCAGCAAGAACAGCTGCTGACCCAGCGCGCAGACCTCGACGGCCGTCGTCAGGCACTCGAAGCCGAACGCAGCAAGCGCCAGCAGGTGCTGGCCAAGCTCAACGGTGACATGAAGGACCGCGACCAGAAACTCCAGGCTCGCGAACAGGACCAGGCTGACCTGGCCAAGGTCCTCAAGACCATCGAGGAAACCCTCGCTCGCCAGGCCCGCGAAGCAGAAGAGGCACGCCAGAAAGCCCTGCTCGCCCAACAGGAAGCCGAGAAGCGCCGCCAGCAAGCCGCCCTGGCAGCCCGCGACGATGCCGAACCGCCGAAAAAGGCCCGCACCACCCTCGGCCCGATGGTGTCCAGCGATGGTGCGAACTACGGCGGTGCATTTTCTGCTGCCCGGGGAAAACTTCCTTGGCCGGTCAATGGTCGATTGCTGGCGCGTTTTGGTGATGCCCGCGGCAGCGATGCCCGCGCCAAGTGGGATGGGGTGATGATCAGCGCCAACCCTGGGACCCAGGTGCGCGCCGTGCATGGCGGGCGCGTGGTGTTCGCAGACTGGTTGCGTGGCGCTGGACTTCTGGTCATTCTCGACCATGGTAATGGTTACCTGAGCCTGTACGGCCACAACCAGAGCCTGCTCAAGAATGCCGGCGACATCGTCAAGGCCGGCGAAGCCATTTCCACCGTTGGCGACAGCGGCGGCCAGGATGCCGCGGGCTTGTATTTCGCCATTCGCCAGCAGGGGCGGCCTACCGACCCATCGCAGTGGTGCAGAGGTTAGGGCTCAAGCCTAGTCAAATTTTACGGGGTAGCGCCAGCGCTGCACCGATGCTCCGCAGGGAGCGCCTACAGGATCAGGAGTTCGTTCGACATGCTGCACTCGCCTCGTCTCACCCAGCTGGCCCTGACCATCGCCTTGGCGGTCGGCGCGCCCGTGGCCCTCGCCGCCGAGCCGGCTGCGGTCAAGCCAGCCAAGCCGGCCTCGGTGCCGGCCACCGAGGTGACGGCCAAGGCGCCGCTGCCGCTGGAGGAGCTGCGTACCTTTGCCGAGGTCATGGACCGCATCAAGGCAGCCTACGTCGAACCGGTAGACGACAAGACCCTGCTGGAGAACGCCATCAAGGGCATGCTCAGTAACCTTGACCCGCATTCGGCCTACCTTGGCCCTGAAGACTTCCAGGAGCTGCAGGAAAGCACCAGCGGCGAGTTCGGCGGCTTGGGCATCGAAGTGGGCCAGGAAGACGGCTTCATCAAGGTGGTTTCACCCATCGATGACACCCCGGCATCCCGTGCCGGCGTGCAGGCGGGCGACCTGATCGTCAAGATCAACGGTGCCCCGACCCGTGGTCAGACGATGACCGAAGCCGTGGACAAGATGCGCGGCAAGATTGGCGAAAAGATCACCCTGACCCTGGTACGCGATGGCGGCAACCCGTTCGACGTGACCCTTGCCCGCGCGGTAATCCAGGTCAAGAGCGTGAAGAGCCAACTGCTGGAGAACGACTACGGCTACATTCGCATCACCCAATTCCAGGTCAAGACCGGTGAGGAAGTGGGCAAGGCGCTGGCCAAACTGCGCAAGGACAACGGCAAGAAGCTGCGCGGACTGGTGCTGGACCTGCGCAACAACCCAGGCGGCGTGCTGCAATCGGCGGTGGAAGTGGCCGACCACTTCCTGACCAAAGGCCTGATCGTCTACACCAAGGGCCGCATCGCCAACTCCGAGCTGCGCTTCTCTGCCGACCCGGCCGACGCCAGCGAAGGTGTGCCACTGGTGGTATTGATCAACGGCGGCAGTGCTTCTGCCTCGGAAATCGTCGCCGGCGCCCTGCAAGACCAGAAACGCGCCGTGCTGATGGGCACCGACAGCTTTGGCAAAGGCTCGGTGCAAACCGTACTGCCGCTGGCCAACGACCGCGCCCTCAAGCTGACCACCGCGCTGTACTTCACCCCCAACGGCCGCTCGATCCAGGCACAGGGCATCGTGCCGGACATCGAGGTTCGCCAGGCCAAGCTGACTGCCGAAGTCGATACCGACAACTTCAAGGAAGCCGACCTGCAAGGCCACCTGGGCAACGGCAACGGCGGTGCCGACCGGCCGACCGGTAGCAGCAAGCGCAAGGAACGCCCGCAGGACGACGACTTCCAGCTGAGCCAGGCCCTTAGCCTGCTCAAGGGCCTGAACGTCACCAAGGGCCATTGATACCCGCCATGCGTTCTCTGCTGTTCACGCTGTTATGCCTGCTGGCGGGCGCTGCTCATGCGGCGCCCGCCAAGGCCTACATGAGCATCATCATCGACGACCTGGGCCAAAGCACCGAGCGCGACAGCCGCACCCTCGCGCTCCCTGGCCCGGTGACCATGGCGATCATGCCCGACACCCCGCACGCCAGCGATTTCGCCCGGCAGGCGCACAAGGCCGGCAAGACGGTGATCCTGCACATGCCCATGGACCCTGCGACCGGGCCTTACGCCTGGCACCCCGGCCTGGCAATCCCGGAACTGGCCGAGCGTCTGAACGCCGCCCTGGCCAAAGTGCCTTACGCCGCGGGCATCAACAACCACATGGGCAGCCGTATGACCTCGCAACGTGATGCCATGACCTGGCTAATGGGCGAGTTGCAGCGGCGTCACCTGTTCTTCGTCGACAGCCGTACCAGCGCAGCCACCGTGGCGGCAGCCCAAGCTCAGGAAGTCGGGCTGGCGCACGTATCGCGTGATGTGTTCCTGGATGACGAGCGTACGGTCGAGGCAATCGCCGGCCAATTGCAGCAAGGGGTCGAGCTGGCGCGTCGGCAGGGGTCGGCGGTGCTGATCGGGCACCCCTATCCTCAGACGCTGCAGGTGCTGGAGCGGGAATTACCTCGGCTCCAGGCACAAGGGATTGTCCTCATCGGGCTGCACCAGATGATCGCCGAACGCGGTAATCAGGCCATGCCAGCCCATGGCAGGCATGGCCGTTACAGCAACCGCTGACGCGCCTCAATCGAACGGGATGATGCCGCGCGCTTGCTCCAGGGTCAGCTTGCCGCGGTGTACCCGCTGCCCCAGAGCCGCTTCTTCACGGCCACTCATACGCCGCTGGCTCCACGTCTTCAGATGGCCCTGGGTGAAGTCCTGCGCATTGGCGTCGAGCGTGGGCAGGTGAAAATGCGCAACCCACAGGGGTCGCCCCCCTGTTGCCCCCGTCAAGCGCAGGACCTTGTACTCGTCAAATGCACTGCCGTTGGCCATGGTCTTTCTCGGGCTGACATACTCCACCCTGATCAACTTCTGCTCGTGCAAGAACTGCAGGCCCTCAGCCGTCGGATACTTCGTATCGGTATAGAGCTTCGTCAACTTGTAGTTCATGTCAGAACGCAGTTGGTCAGCGGCATTCTCCACGATCCTTATCAAGCCTGCGGCCGCGCCCTCCTCAGTCAGCGAGGCTGCTTCTCGGCCGAGCTTGTTGATCAGTCGTTCGAACATCCGCCTGATCTTCATGCCGTTGAGGTCGTAGCTGACGTATTCATCTGCTTTCTGTGACAGCGCCCTGGCTTCATCCTGCAAGGCCTGCACCCGAAAAGCGGTATCCGCCGGCACCTGCTCGGCGTCCACTGGCGCTGGCTCCGACACCTGTTCGACCCACCGGCCATCCCGCTGCTCGAAACGGGTGAGGATCTCCTTGGTGAAGGGCTCGCGCACCTCAACCATGGGCTGGCCATTCACAACGACCTCGTTGCCAATGAGCAGTTGCCCCTCACTGTTGCGCACCGCCCGCTGTGGCGTGTTGGCGATAGCGTAGGGAACACGGCCCGGGGTAACGCTGGCACCCTCCTGCTCCTTCATGGCATCAACCAGCCGACGCCCTGCATCGAGCTTGAGCTTCTCCAGATGGGTGCGATAACGGTCAAGCATCGACACCTCCACCAGCGCGCCCCCCTGATCGCGAATCCGCGCACTGTTAAGCAGTGCTGCGGCATATTCGTCCCAGGCCTCCTGAAGGACTGTGATGCGGTCATCCAGCGGCAGCCTGGCGAACCCAAGGTCACCATGGGCCCCTGCAGCACTGCGCAGGCCGAGGCCCATCAGTTCATCCCTGAAACCACGAAGCTTCCCCCGCCCGGTGCTGGAATCCAGGTGCAAAGCCAGGTCGGCGAGGTTCATCACCTGATGAAAACGCAATTGCACCGTGCTCAACTCGCGTTCGGCAATGAGCGAGGCGACCGTTCGCCGTGGCGTTGTGTCGGGGTGGCTGATGAGCAAGTCCAGCGGCGCATCGGTCAACAGTTGGTCGAGGTATTCGTACGCCGCCAGCATGCGCTCCTGTCTATCAACCACCCCTTGGAGCTTGAGGCGAAACGCACGATAGGTTTCGAGTCCCTCGTGCAGGGAACGGCCGTGGAGGGCCTGTTGCAGTTCAGCCAAACCTGGGTAGTCCGCCAAGCTCAACAACTCGTTGTAGATAAAATCGTTGTGGCGAATGAGCGCGGTGCGAATAACATTCACCTGCTCTGGGAGGACCTGCTCCGCCATCGCTGGGCGAACAGAGGCGAATTTGGGTTCCAGAATCGCCTGATATTTGACCAGCACCTCGTTGTCGCAGCGCACTGCTGCTTCTAGATCCCGAACCGCCTCTTCGCGCTTGGTGGATAGTTCCGTCCGCCACTCGGCGATTCGCGTATCGTACCGGTCGATAAGGGCTGTTGACGTAGTGCGCTGGGTATCGTCCATGCCGTTGTCCAATTTGGCCTGTTCCCGCGCACGCAAATCTTCCAGCCTGGTTATTTTCTCGCGCAGTTGTGTAACGTCCGCCCCCGCCATCGTGAAACGCTCCGACGCTGCATTGGCCTGACGCGTGAGTGCATCGGCAGCTTTCTCCAGTTTGTTCAAGCGGGCCACCAGGCTCGCTCGCGTGCCGGCTTGCCTCATTCCGCCAGCGAGGCGCAGTGACGTGTCCACCCGCCAGGCCCCCCTGGCAAAGCTCAACCACGGCCCATATCCACCATGGCCATCGATCACCCGTACCCCCTCAGGTAGCACCTGAACGGGATAAACATCGGCGCCCATCGCCGCATAAAAGCGGTCGTCGACCTGATACAGCCCCTGCGCCGCCCCGTCGGCCTGCAACATCGACTCCTCCAGCGCTATACCAGAACGCATCGCCCGCAATACCTGCCGCTGCGCAGGCGGCAACCAGTTGAAGCCATGGTTGCCACGCCAGGACAAATCCAGCCGGCGCTCCGGCAACCTTGCCAGGGTGCCGAGGGCTGCTTCTTCACCCCCGGTCGGCAACACGCTGACTTCGCCGAATGCCCCGCGCTGCGCCGCCGGCCCCTCGAACAGCCCAGCTTCGGGCGGCTCTGCAACCGGGCCAGGCGTCAGCGGCGGCTGCCGCGCATGCAGCAGCACCATGCTCAGGTTCACGATCAGGTCCGCCACCGCCGCGCAGCGCTCGAATGCGCCACCCTGCTCGATCGCCAGCAGATCGTCCTCCAACGCCCCCAGCAATTGCACCAGCCATGCCACGGCGGCGATGGGGCCGCTGAGCACCAGACTGACGGTATCGAACAGCAACCAGGCACCCTGAGCGAGGGCTTGCCAACGTCGTTCTGCGTTGGAGGTGGAGTGCAGGTCTGCCAGCTCTACCAGCAGATCGCGATTGGCGTCATACAGCTTGTCGTCGAGGCCGGAGCGCCAGAATGGCGGATCAATCACTGGTGGCAGCGGTTTTTCAGGCAGGTCATAAGGGTCGACACCGAGGCTGCCGACATGCGGTTCGCGAAACCCGCCGTTATCGTAGATAGGGCGAACGAAAGGGTCGAGCCAGTCCAGTATGCTCGACTGCAGCCGGACGGATTCCTGGATATGCTCCAGCAGTGCGTCAAAGCTTGCATACTCGCGCAATGTGTCCTGGGCATACAAAGGCCGATACAACAGCACCAACGCCGGCTCGGCACAGAACAACAGGTACATGCCCCGTACAGTGTCCTGCTGGTGCGAGTCGGGCTGACGCTTGAACGTCAACGGCATCAGCATCATGCGCGGCGCCAACGGGTTGTCATGGCCTGCGCAGAAATCATTCACACATTGCAGCCCGGCTTCGCTCAGCTTGCCGTCGAGCTTGGCATGCAGTGCACTGAAGCGCATCGCACTGCGCCATTCACGGGCAAAACGCCTGATGCGCTGCGGCCGTTGTTGCGGGTCGTCCAGCTTACGCGCGACATAGAGGGGGTAACGGCCCCCCACATCGATCTGGCTGACCATCTGGTTCACAGCGCCCACACTCAGCCCCAAGGGAAGGTCCGCGCCGTCTCGGCGGCGAATCCGCCTGATCGTTGCGTTCCTGAGCTCGCCGAGGCTGCCGATTGCAAACTCGGTCAAAGTCTTCTGCCCCTCGAAGACCAGAGGCTCACCCCCGCCTGCTCCGGTTGCGGCACCACCCGGCATGCCTTGCGCCACGAAAAATTCAAGGACCAGTTCGTCCGCACACAGGTCGCCCCCGGTCGCCTTGCGCAAGGGCTCGGCAAGCTGCTCACGGGTGTAGTCGGCCAGGGACTGGACCCCCTCCAAGGCAGCGACCCCTTCAGCGTCCAACTGATCGGCTGCTAGCTGCAGTAACCCCGCCTGATAAGCAAAACTGTCGCTGCCAGTGCTGGCCAGCAGACCAGGCGGGGGGCTGACAGCGGCACTTTCGTCAAGGTAGCTACCAAACCACTGTGCCGGGTCGCTCAATTGAGCGAACAACCGCTCAAGGGCTGCAATGTCGGCGATACGCCCGTAGCGTACTCGATGCACCCGGTCGCACATGGCCTCGTGCAGCAATGCGGCCTGCTGAGCGAACACATTGCCCTCGACTGGGTAACGCTGCCACGACATACCGTTGAAGCTGTAGCGTTGCGCCAGCTCATCACGCAGCCCCACGGCAAACGCAGCCAATGAAGCAAAACGGCTCACGTTGCCGGATGGCGCGCACCACAGCACCACTTGCCGCTCATCCCACTCTGCGCTGACCAGCAGGTGGCACAGCATCTCGTCGGCAGGCTCGACGCCGCTGACCAGGCGCGCCTGTACAAAACTCACTGGCGGCTGGTCGGCGCCACCGCGGATCAGACCCCGCAGGCATGCCTGCTCCTGGCTGTCCAGGCCTTGTAGGGGCAAGCCGCGCAACAAGGCGGCCTTCAACAGCAACTGAAGCCATTCGTCACGGCTTACCCCGGCACTGCCTTGAGCGCGCCAGTAGTCGAGTTGAGCCTGGCAGAAATGCTGCGGCAGTTGCGCGATCAGTTCATTCACTGGGTCTGTCAGGCCACTGAGCTGCCGAGTGGCGAACGGGCTATTGGCGCCAGCGAAGCGGTAGGGATCGAGCACGCCGAGATTATGATGACGGCCGGCGATGGGCTCCAGGTCGATAGGGTTGCGCTCGAGCATGGCCTGTAGCACACGATCGACCAATGGCTGAGTGGTCCAGTAAGTCGACGCAGGGTCCGGGCTGTCGAGCGTGAGCACATCGGCGCACGGCAAGGCCGGATGCACCGATGCCAACCATGGAAGCTCGGCCAGCATCAGTTTAAGCAACTGTTCGCTGACGACCTGGCGCAAGGTGGGGCGGTCAGCGAACTGCAGGGCTGCAGCTCGCCTGAAATCGAATGTCGAGGTATCGGAACGGGGCATACGCGTGACCTTCTGGTAGAGGAACCAGAAGCGTGGCGCGAGCGTTTGCGGTCACGGTGCTACTTATTGCATGCCTGGAAAAGAAAAAAGGCCCTGCTTCACAGCAGGGCCTGATTCATTGCATCAGCTGTAAACACGCCCCAGCAACTGGCGGTGGCTTTCAAACTGATCCAGCACGTCGCGCACGATCTGCTCCGGTGCAAAGCCCATCAGGTCGTACTCCTGGCTGCCGTCATGCAGGTACACCTCGGCGCGGTAGAAGCGCTGGCGCACTTCCGGCTCGCCTTCCACGGGCGCCTCGCTTGGCGCGGCCAGGTAGCCATCCAGGCTCACTTCGTAAACGAAGGGGTTGCCCTCTTCCATCATCACGCGCAGGCCCATCATGTTGCGCGACTGGCCCACACGGCTCTCGACCTCGAAGCCCAGCGTGCGCATTTGCTCGGCAGCTTCCTTCAGGGCCGGGCTGACGTGCTTGTCCATGAAGCGCTGGACCACCGCCTGGGTTGGCTGCAGCTCCAGCTGGGTCAGGCGCTCGCTGAAACCGCGGCGGCCACGGGCGGCCAGCTCAGCACGCTCCTGCTCCACTACCACGTCCTGCTTCATGGCCTTGTACAAGCCAAACATGAACAGCACGAGCACCACTGAGAATGGCAGGCCGGCCAGCACCACCATGGTCTGCATGGCTTCGAAGTTGCCCGCGAACAGCAGGCCGATGGTAACCAGGGTAATGACCACCGACCAGAACACCACCATCCAGTGCGGCGCGTCTTCGTCCACCTTGCCGCCTTTGCACGACAGGTTGGCCATCATCACCGCGCCGGAGTCGGCGGGGGTGAGGAACAGCACGAAGCCGACGAACACCGCCACGCCGATCACGATCTTCGCGGCAGGGAAGTACTCCAGCAGCTGGTAGATCGACATCGAGGGCTGTTCGAGGGCTGTCTTACCCAGTTCTACGGCACCTTGGTTAAGCACCAGATCCAGCGCGGTATTGCCGAAGATCGACAGCCACGCCAGGGTGAAGCCCAGCGGGATCAGCAGCACACCACACACCAGCTGGCGAACGGTGCGGCCCTTGGAGATCCGCGCGATGAACATGCCGACGAACGGGCCCCAGGAGATCCACCAGGCCCAGTAGAACACGGTCCACAGGCCCAGCCAGCGTTCCGACTTGCCGGCTTCGTCTTCGTAGACATACAAGTCGAAGGTCTTCAGTACGATGCCGTTGAGGTAATCGCCGACGTTCTGCACGAAGCTGTTGAGCAGGTGCAGGGTTTCGCCGCCCAGCAGCACGAATATCAACAGGCCGCTGAAGAGCATGATGTTCAGGTTGGACAGACGGCGAATGCCGTTTTCCACACCCGACACCGCGGCCACGGTCGCGACGCCCGCCATCACCAGAATGACCACCAGCAGGTTGGTCTTGCTGTGGTCCATGCCGAACAGGTACTCAAGCCCGGAGGACACCTGCATCGAGCCGATACCCAGGTTGGTCACCAGGCCAAGCAGGGTGACGAACATGCCGAAAATGTCCACGGCGTTGCCGGCAGCACCCTTGACCCAACGCTCCCCGACCAGCGGATACAGCGCAGAGCGCAGCGCCAGCGGCTGGTTGTGACGGTAGGCGAAATAACCCACGGCCAGGCCGACCAGGGCGTAGATCGCCCAGCCGTGCAGGCCCCAGTGCAGGAAGGTCAGTTGCAGGCCCTGGCGCGCCGCTTCGAGGCTGGCAGGGGTGCCTTCTGGTGGGTTGAAATAATGGTCCAGGGGCTCGGAGGCACCGAAATACAGCAACGAAATGCCGATACCGGAGGAAAACAGCATGCCGGCCCAGGCGCCATAGCTGAAATCTGGCTCATCGTCCTTGCCACCAAGCTTGAGCTTGCCGTAGTCGGAGAAGGCCAGGTAAACCACGAATGTCAGGTAACCGCAGATCACCAGCATGTAGTACCAGCCGAAGGTGCGCGTCAGCCACTTCTGGGCCACGCCCAGCACCTGGCCGGCGGTTTCGGGTACAGCGATAAGCAAGGCAGTCAGAACAAGGATCATCAGCGCGGAGGTGAGGAACACCACGCGGTTGACCCGTACCCTCTCGGCGGGGGGCTTGGTTAGGGAGGCAGAACTCATTGCACGAATGCTCCGGGCAGTACGGCTGTGGAGGCTAATCAGTCTTTTCCCGAGCAATTGGTGCAATAGCCCCACTGCTTCAGGTGTTATAAAAGCACCCTGGAAACCGTGATCCCGAATCGAAACGTTGCAAAAACCAGACAGGTGGTCTGCCGGCCGAGCCGCATCCTGTGTTCAGGTGCGCGCATTGGCCACAGAGCACCCCGCCCGCTCCAAGGGCCCGCCGCAGGGTCCACGACCGTTTGGCAGAATCTGTGTTTCGCATCGCTCTTGCCCGTCAACGCCTTGTATTCCGGGGGTTACACGATTTCCTGGGGTGTCAATCCGTGCCTTCGAAACAGCCTGAAAAACTGTCAATGGCACAAATTGTCGCAGAGCTTATTCTTTATTGATTGAACGTTCAATCAAAACAAAATAGACTGGCCTTCGCCGAGGCAGCCGCTTGTCGTCTGCCCGCAGGCCTGAGGAGATTCGCAAGATGCCCAAGGTCGGTATGCAACCCATTCGCCGCCAGCAGTTGATCGACGCCACATTGCAGGCTGTCGACCAGGTCGGCCTGGGGGATGCCAGCATTGCGCTGATTGCCCGTTTGGCCGGTGTGTCGAACGGCATCATCAGTCACTACTTTCAGGACAAGAACGGCCTGATCGCAGCGACCATGCGCTACCTCATGAACGCGTTGAGCGAAGGTACCGTCGCACGTCGGCAGGCCCTCGTCGACGACAGCCCGCGGGCGCACCTGAAAGTCATCATCGAGGGTAACTTCGATGCCAGCCAGGTCAGCGGCCCGGCAATGAAAACCTGGTTGGCCTTCTGGGCCGCGAGCATGCACCAGCCGTCCTTGCACAGGCTGCAGCGGATCAACGATCACCGCTTGTATTCCAACCTGTGCTTCCAGTTTCGCCGGGTGTTGCCGCAGGACGAAGCGCGTAGCGCAGCCCGCGGTCTGGCTGCCTTGATCGACGGTTTGTGGTTGCGTGGCGCCCTGTCAGGGGATGCTTTCGATACCGACCAGGCAATACGAATTGCTTATGAATACCTGGAACTACAACTGGCTAAGCAGCAGTGCCTGAACGCAAACGACCAGGCCTCTGAACAACCGCGCGCAGGCATTGCCCAACAGGCAGGAGCGCTACGCGGATAGCCAATCACACACTGCACTTGCGAGGACACTATGGCCCGTTTCGGAACGCAAAAACTCTACATCGATGGTGGTTATGTCGACGCTGGCAGCGATGCCACTTTCGAAGCCATCAACCCGGCTACCGGCGAAGTCCTCGCCCACGTGCAACGTGCCACCGAGGCTGACGTCGAGCGCGCCGTCGAGAGCGCCGAGCGCGGCCAGAAAGTCTGGGCGGCGATGACCGCCATGCAGCGTTCGCGCATCCTGCGCCGCGCTGTCGACATCCTGCGTGAGCGCAACGACGAGCTGGCCATGCTGGAAACCCTGGACACTGGCAAGTCGTACTCCGAAACCCGCTACGTCGATATCGTCACCGGTGCCGACGTACTGGAATACTACGCAGGCCTGGTGCCCGCCATCGAAGGCGAGCAGATCCCACTGCGCGAAAGCTCCTTCGTCTACACCCGCCGCGAGCCGCTGGGCGTCACCGTCGGTATCGGCGCGTGGAACTACCCGATCCAGATCGCCCTGTGGAAATCCGCACCGGCCCTGGCCGCTGGCAACGCGATGATCTTCAAGCCGTCGGAAGTCACTTCGCTGACCACCCTGAAACTGGCCGAGATCTACACCGAAGCCGGCCTGCCGGACGGCGTGTTCAACGTCCTGACCGGCAGCGGCCGCGAAGTCGGCACCTTGCTGACCGAGCACCCGCGCATCGAGAAAGTCTCCTTCACCGGCGGCACCACCACCGGCAAGAAGGTCATGGCCAGCGCCTCGAGCTCCTCGCTCAAGGAAGTGACCATGGAACTGGGCGGCAAGTCGCCATTGATCATCTGCGCCGACGCCGACCTGGACAAGGCTGCCGACATCGCGATGATGGCCAACTTCTACAGCTCCGGTCAGGTCTGCACCAACGGTACCCGTGTGTTCATCCCTGCCGCGATGAAGGCCGAATTCGAAGCCAAGATCGCCGAGCGCGTTGCCCGCATCCGTGTTGGCAACCCAGAAGACGAAAACACCAACTTCGGCCCTCTGGTCAGCTTCCAGCACATGGAAAGCGTGCTGGGCTACATCGCCAAGGGCAAAGCAGAAGGTGCACGCGTACTGTGCGGTGGCGAGCGTCTGACTGCCGGTGACTTCGCCAAGGGCGCCTTCGTCGCACCGACCGTGTTCACCGATTGCACCGACGACATGACCATCGTCAAGGAAGAAATCTTCGGCCCAGTGATGAGCATCCTCAGCTACGAGACCGAAGAGGAAGTCATCCGCCGCGCCAACGACACCGAATACGGCCTGGCCGCGGGCGTGTGCACCAATGACATCACCCGTGCCCACCGCATCATCCACAAGCTCGAAGCCGGCATCTGCTGGATCAACGCCTGGGGTGAGTCGCCAGCCGAAATGCCGGTCGGTGGCTACAAGCAATCGGGCGTCGGCCGTGAAAACGGCGTCAGCTCGCTGGCGCAATACACTCGCATCAAGTCGGTCCAGGTCGAGCTGGGCGGCTACAACTCGGTTTTCTAAACCCTGTCTAGCCACGCCCGTGCCACTGCGCACGGGCGTTTGCGCTCCCTGATCACCGCCAAACGAGGGTACTCACATGTCCCAAGAATTCGATTACATCATCGTCGGTGCCGGCTCTGCCGGTAACACCCTGGCTACCCGCCTGACCGAAGACGCCGGCGTCACCGTACTGCTGCTGGAAGCCGGTGGCCCCGACTACCGCTTCGACTTCCGTACCCAGATGCCTGCCGCCCTGGCCTTCCCCCTGCAGGGCCGCCGCTACAACTGGGCCTACGAGACCGACCCAGAGCCGCACATGGACGGCCGCCGCATGGAGTGTGGTCGCGGCAAGGGCCTGGGTGGCTCCTCGCTGATCAACGGCATGTGCTACATCCGTGGCAACGCCCTGGACTTCGACGGCTGGGCAAAACTGCCAGGCCTGGAAGACTGGACCTACCTGGATTGCCTGCCGTACTTCCGCAAAGCGGAAACCCGCGACATCGGCCCGAACGACTACCACGGCGGCGAAGGCCCGGTCAGCGTCACCACGCCTAAAGCCGGCAACAACCCGCTGTTCCACGCCATGGTCGAAGCCGGCGTGCAAGCCGGTTACCCGCGCACCGAAGACCTCAACGGCTACCAGCAGGAAGGCTTCGGTCCGATGGACCGTACCGTGACCAAGAACGGCCGCCGTTCCAGCACCGCCCGCGGCTACCTGGACCAGTCGAAGAAACGCCCTAACCTGACCATCGTCACTCATGCCCTGAGCGACCGCGTGCTGTTCGACGGCAAGCGTGCCGTTGGCGTGACCTACCTGGTCGGCGACAGCGAAGAGCGCGTCGAAGCCCGCGCCCGCAAGGAAGTCATCGTCAGCTCCGGCGCCATCGCTTCGCCACAACTGCTGCAACGCTCCGGCGTCGGCCCCCGCGCCCTGCTGGAAAGCCTCGACATTCCGGTGGTGCACGACCTGCCGGGCGTCGGCGAAAACCTGCAGGACCACCTCGAGCTCTACCTGCAGTACGCCTGCACCCAGCCAGTATCCCTGTACCCATCGCTGCTGTGGTGGAACCAGCCGGCCATCGGTGCCGAGTGGATGTTCAAAGGTACCGGCATCGGCGCCAGCAACCAGTTCGAAGCCGGTGGGTTCATCCGTACCCGCCCTGAGTTCGAGTGGCCGAACATCCAGTACCACTTCCTGCCGGTGGCAATTAACTACAACGGCTCCAACGGCGTGAAGGAGCACGGCTTCCAGGCCCACATGGGCTCGATGCGCTCGCCAAGCCGCGGCCGCATCCAGGCCAAGTCCAAGGACCCACGCCAGCACCCGAGCATCCTGTTCAACTACATGGCCACCGAGCAGGACTGGCAGGAATTCCGTGACGGCATCCGCCTGACCCGCGAAATCATGGCCCAGCCGGCGCTGGACCCGTACCGCGGTCGCGAGATCAGCCCAGGTGAACACGTACAGACGGACGAAGAGCTGGACAAGTTCATCCGCGAGCACGCCGAAACCGCCTTCCACCCATCGTGCTCGTGCAAGATGGGCACCGACGACATGGCCGTGGTCGACAACGAAGGCCGCGTGCATGGCATGCAGGGCCTGCGTGTGGTCGACGCCTCGATCATGCCGATCATCATCACCGGCAACCTGAACGCCACCACGATCATGATCGCCGAGAAAATCTCGGACAAGATCCGTGGCCGCAAGCCGCTGCCGCGTAGCACCGCCAAGTACTATGTGGCCAACGGTGCGCCGGTGAAAGGCAAGCCGATGCGGGAAGTGAAGCAAGGCTGACAGGCCCGGTCGCCGGTAAGCCGGCGGTGAGGCCCGCCCAGGCACACGTAGAAAAGGCACCCACCGCGGTGCCTTTTCTACATCTGCAGAAACGCTTTACATGCTGCCAATTCATCAGGTTAGAATCGATTGGCACGCGACCTGCTAGCTTTTGCCGAAAAGCATGCTACCCAGTTCATTTTCCCCCCGCCGTCCCGGAGTACCTGCCTTTGGATGCAAGCACCATCAACAGCCTGTTCCTGATCGGCGCATTGCTGGTGGGTGCAAGTATCCTGGTCAGTTCGCTGTCATCGCGCCTGGGTATTCCGATCCTGGTCATCATCCTCGCCGTCGGCATGGTCGCCGGCGTAGACGGTGGCGGCATCATCTTCAACAACTACCCGACGGCCTACCTGGTGGGCAACCTGGCACTGGCGGTAATCCTGCTCGACGGTGGCCTGCGTACCCGCGTGGCCAGTTTCCGCGTGGCCTTGTGGCCGGCCTTGTCGCTGGCCACCGTCGGCGTGATGATCACCACTGCGCTCACTGGCCTGGTGGCAGCCTGGCTGTTCGACCTGAGCCTGATCCAGGGCCTGCTGATCGGTGCCATCGTCGGCTCTACCGACGCGGCAGCAGTGT
The DNA here is from genome assembly GCF_001320525.1 of Pseudomonas sp. NBRC 111131. Taxonomy (NCBI): domain Bacteria; kingdom Pseudomonadati; phylum Pseudomonadota; class Gammaproteobacteria; order Pseudomonadales; family Pseudomonadaceae; genus Pseudomonas; species Pseudomonas sp. NBRC 111131. The sequence continues at coordinate 18,406 of NZ_BCBH01000015.1, forward strand.
TCTCGCTGCTCGGCGGCAAAGGCCTGAACGAACGGGTAACCGCCACGCTGGAAATCGAATCGGGCAGCAATGACCCGATGGCGGTGTTCCTCACCGTAACCCTGATCGACATGATCGCCAGCGGCCAGACCGGCCTGCACTGGAGCCTGCTCACCCACCTGCTGCGCGAGTTCGGCATCGGCGGCCTGCTCGGTCTGGGCGGTGGGTGGCTGATGTTGCAACTGGTCAACCGCATTAACCTGGCCGGGGGCCTGTACCCGATTCTGGTGGTCGCCGGCGGGCTTGTGGTGTTTTCGCTGACCAACGCCCTGCACGGCAGCGGCTTCCTTGCCGTGTACCTGTGCGGCCTGGTGCTGGGCAACAAGCCGATCCGCAGCCGCCATGGCATCCTGCACATGCTCGATGGCATGGCCTGGCTGGCGCAGATCGGCATGTTCCTGGTGCTGGGTCTGCTGGTCACACCCCATGACCTGTTGCCCATTGCCCTGCCGGCACTGGGCCTGGCGCTGTGGATGATCCTGGTCGCCCGCCCACTGTCGGTCGTGGCCGCGCTGTTGCCGTTCAAAGCCTTCCATGGCCGCGAGAAAGGCTTCATCTCGTGGGTCGGCCTGCGCGGTGCGGTGCCGATCATTCTGGCCGTGTTCCCGCTGATGGCCGGCCTGCCGGACGCCCAGCTGTTCTTCAACCTGGCCTTCTTCATCGTGTTGGTGTCGCTGCTGGTGCAAGGCACCAGCTTGCCGTGGATGGCCAAGCTGCTGAAAGTGACGGTACCGCCGGACCCGGCCCCCATCTCGCGTTCGGCACTCGAGGTGCACATCACCAGCGAGTGGGAGCTGTTCGTGTACCGCCTGGGTGCGGAAAAGTGGTGCATCGGCGCAGCCCTGCGCGAACTGAAGATGCCTGAAGGCACCCGTATCGCCGCGCTGTTCCGTGGCGAGCAACTGCTACACCCGTCGGGCAGTACCGTGCTGGAGGTCGGCGACATGCTCTGCGTGATCGGCCATGAACATGACCTGCCGGCGTTGGGCAAGTTGTTCAGCCAAGCGCCCCAGCGCGGCCTGGACCTGCGTTTCTTCGGCGACTTCGTGCTCGAAGGCGATGCCGAACTGGGTGCTGTGGCCGCGCTGTATGGCCTGAAACTCGACGGCCTGGACGCGAAAATGCCGCTGGCGCAGTTCATCCGACAGAAGGTCGGAGGCGCTCCAGTAGTAGGTGACCAGGTCGAATGGCACAGCACGATCTGGACCGTGGCGACCATGGACGGGAACAAGATCCAGAAAGTGGGCGTCAGATTCCCCGAAGGAACGCGACCCGGACCAGGATTGTTCCTCTAAACTCCGATTTCGCCTGATCCACAAGTAGTCTGCCTATGTCTCTGCGCGTGTACCTTCGCACAGCCCTGCTCGGGCTGTGCCTGTCCCTTTCGTTCGCGGCTGTAGCGGCCGAAACCCCTACCACTGCCAGTATTCAGCACAGCCTCGACAAGATCGCCGAGCGCAAACTTCCGGAAGCCGATCAGAAGGCCCTGCAGCAGGTACTGGAGCAGACCCTGGGCCTGCTGGCCAACAAAGAGGACAGTGAGAAAAAGCTCGCTGCGCTCAAGCAACAGCTGGCCAGCGCACCAAAAGAGACCAGCGACAGCCAGAAAGAACTGGCCAAGCTCAAGGAAAGCAAACCGCAGCCGGTCGCCCAACGCTATGCCACGCTCACAGTGCCGCAGCTCGAGCAGATGCTCAGCGAGCGCAACACCCAACAGGGGGAGCTGCAGAAGGCGCTGTCTGAAGCCAACAGCCTGATCATCAACTCCCAGACACGCCCCGAGCGTGCCCAGGCCGAAATCAGCAACAATCAGACCCGTACCCAACAGATCAACAACAGCCTCAAAAGCGGCAAGGACGGCGGCAAGACGCTCAACGCCGACCAGCGTAACCAGCTCGCCGCCGAACTTGCCTCGCTGAATGCAGTGACCTTGCTGCGCCGCCAGGAACTGGCCGGCAATGGCCTGCTGCAGGACCTTGGCAACGCGCGGCATGACTTGCTGATCGAACGCGCCGCCCGCCTGGAGCAGGAAATCCAGGACCTGCAGACGCTGATCAACGAAAAGCGCCTGGCCCAGTCTCAGGAGACGGTCACCCAGCAGTCGATCGAAGCGCAGAAGGCAGGCGGCAGCAGCCTGCTGGCCAGCGAAAGCGCCGCCAACCTGAAGCTGTCCGACTACCTGCTCAAAAGCACCGACCGCCTCAACGAACTGACCCAACAGAACCTGCGCACCAAGCAGCAGCTCGACAGCCTGACCCAGGCCGACCAGGCCCTGGACGAACAGATCAGCGTGCTCAAGGGCAGCCTGCTGCTGTCGAAGATCCTCTACAAGCAGAAGCAGGCCTTGCCGCACCTGAAGGTGGACCGCGACCTGGCCGACCAGATCGCCGACATTCGCCTGTACCAGTTCGAGATCAACCAGCAGCGCGAGCAGATGAGCAGCCCCGCAGCCTATGTCGACAAGCTGCTGGCCAACCAGCCACAGGAAGATGCGACACCGGCGCTGCGCAAGGCACTGCTGGAAGTTGCCATCACCCGCAGCGACCTGCTCGAACGCCTGAACCGTGAACTGTCAGCCCTGCTCAACGAATCGATCACCCTGCAGCTCAACCAGAAGCAGCTGCTCGGCACCGCCCAGGGCCTGCGCACCACGCTGGACGAGCAGATGTTCTGGATCCCCAGCAACAAGCCGCTGGACTGGGACTGGCTGAGTTATGTACCGGAGCGTTTCGCCAAACAGGTCGCTGACCTGCCCTGGGGATCCGGCCTCAAGGAACTGGCCGATGGCCTGAGCCAGCGCCCACTGCTGTTCCTGCCGCTGCTGTTGGTCATCGGTGCCCTGCTCTGGCGCCGCAAGTACCTTTACCAGCGGCTGAGCAAGGTGCACCAGGACATCGGCCACTTCCGCCGAGACAGCCAGTGGCACACCCCCCAGGCGATCCTGATCAACATCCTGCTGGCGATGCCCGTCAGCCTCGGCCTGGCCCTGTGCAGCTATGCCCTGCAGATCGACGCCCGCGGGCAGAACGCCAACCTGGGCGCAGCGCTGTGGCAACTGGCTCAGGCCTGGCTGGTGTTCTATACCGCGTACCGCATCCTTGCCCCCGGCGGGGTGGCGGAAATCCACTTCCGCTGGCACAAGCCCCAGGTCGAGTTCCTGCGGGGCTGGGTGCGCAGGCTGGGCACCGTGGTACTGGCCCTGGTCGGCGTGGTGGCGGTCGCCGAGCATCAGCCATCGGCGCTGGCCGACGATGTGCTGGGCATCGGCGTGGTGCTGACCTGCTACGCCTTGATGGCGTGGCTGCTCAGCCGCCTGCTGCTGAGCAGCCCGGCGCACCGCGACACCTCACTGTTCCGCAAGGCTGTGGGGGTGGCCTTCACCGCGCTGCCGATCGCCCTGTTCGTGGCGGTGTGCTTCGGCTATTACTACACCGCACTCAAGCTCACCGACCGCCTGATCTACACCCTTTACCTGCTGATGTTCTGGCTGGTGATCGAAGCGGCATTCGTGCGCGGGCTGTCGGTAGCCGCACGGCGCCTGGCCTACCAACGCGCCCTGAGCAAGCGTGCGGCAGCCAAGGAAGGGCTGGATGGCGAGGTCATCACCGAAGAGCCGACGCTGGACATCGAACAGGTCAACCAACAGTCACTGCGCCTAATCCGCCTGGCCTTGCTGGGTGGGTTCATGGCCGGCCTGTACTGGGTGTGGTCGGACCTGATCTCGGTATTCGCCTACCTCAACAACTTCACCCTGTACGAATACACCAGCGGCACCGGCACCGCTGCCAGCATGGTGCCCATCAGCCTCGGCGACCTGCTTGGCGCGCTGGTGATCGTCGGCATCACCTTCGCCCTGGCCGGCAACTTGCCGGGCTTGCTCGAGGTGCTGGTGCTGTCGCGCCTGAACCTGGCCCAGGGCAGCGCCTACGCCACCACCACGCTGCTCTCGTACACCATCGTCGGGGTCGGCATTGTCAGCACCCTGTCTACCCTGGGGGTGAGCTGGGACAAACTGCAGTGGCTGGTGGCCGCGCTGTCAGTCGGCCTGGGCTTCGGCATGCAGGAAATCTTCGCCAACTTCATCTCCGGCATCATGATCCTGTTCGAGCGCCCGGTACGGATCGGCGACACCATCACCATCGGCAACCTGTCCGGCACGGTTAGCAAGATCCGCATCCGCGCCACTACCATCACCGATTTCGACCGCAAGGACATCATCGTCCCCAACAAGACCTTCATCACCGGCCAACTGATCAACTGGTCGCTGACCGACACGGTAACCCGGGTGACATTGAAACTGGGCATCGACTACGGCTCCGACCTGGACCTGGTACGCGAGCTGCTGCTCAAGGGCGCCCACGAAAACCCACGGGTACTCAAGGACCCGGAGCCAATCGTGTACTTCCTGAACTTCGGCGAGAGCTCGCTGGACCACGAGTTGCGCATGCATGTGCGCGATCTTGGCGACCGCAACCCGACGCTGGACGAGATCAACCGCTTCATCAACCGCGAGTTCAAGGCGCACAACATCAAGATCTCGGTACGCCAGGTCGAGGTGTTCCTGATGGACCCCAAGGGCGGCAAGCAGCAGTTGATTCCCCTGGAACAGCCCAAACCCGATGGCACTCAACCGGTGTAAGTAGACTCCATAGGGCATGAAAGCCCAGAATGCCTGCGGGGGCTGCGCCCTCGATCGCCGGCAAGCCGGCGGTGGGGCCGCAAGGTGGCCCCTTGGTACCCACCCCAGGAGCAGCCCGTGAAAGCCCTCGACCAACTCACTTTCGACAACCGCTTCGCCCGCCTGGGCGATGCATTCTCCACCCAGGTGCTGCCCGACCCCATCGCAGACCCACGCCTGGTGGTCGCAAGCGAATCGGCCATGGCCCTGCTCGACCTTGACCCCGCCCAAGTCGACTCTCCGCTCTTTGCCGAGCTGTTCAGCGGGCAAAAGCTCTGGGAAGCAGCAGATCCACGGGCAATGGTGTATTCCGGCCACCAGTTCGGCTCGTATAACCCGCGCCTGGGCGATGGCCGCGGCCTGTTGCTGGCTGAAGTGCTCAACGACCACGGCGAGCATTGGGACCTGCATCTCAAAGGGGCCGGCCAGACGCCGTATTCGCGCATGGGCGATGGCCGCGCTGTACTGCGCTCGTCGATTCGCGAATTTCTCGCGTCCGAAGCGTTGCACGCCTTGGGTATCCCCACCAGCCGGGCGCTATGCGTGATCGGGTCCAGCACCTCGGTCTGGCGCGAAAACCGCGAGAGCGCCGCCATGCTCACGCGCCTGGCACAAAGCCACGTGCGCTTCGGCCATTTCGAGTACTTCTACTACACCCGCCAGCCCGAGCAGCAACGCGTGCTGATCGATCATGTGCTGCAACAGCATTACCCTGAATGCCGCGACGCCGAGCAACCGTACCTGGCCCTGTTCCGTACCCTCGTCGAGCGCAACGCCGAGCTGATCGCACGATGGCAGGCCTATGGCTTTTGCCATGGGGTGATGAACACTGACAACATGTCGATCCTCGGCATCACCTTCGACTTCGGCCCCTACGCCTTCCTGGATGACTTCGACGCCAACTTCATCTGCAACCATTCCGATGATCGCGGCCGCTACAGCTACGCCAATCAGGTGCCTATCGCCCACTGGAACCTCAGTGCACTGGCCCAGGCCATGACCACGGTCGTCGAAGTCGAACCGCTCAAGGAAGCGCTGGGGCTGTTCCTGCCGCTGTACCAGGCGCATTACCTGGACCTGATGCGCCGCCGCTTGGGCCTGACCACCGCCGAGGACGACGACATGGCGCTGGTCGAGCGCCTGCTGCAGCGCATGCAGAACGGCGGCGTGGACTACAACCTGTTCTTCCGCAAACTGGGCGAGCTGCCGGTGGACGAGGCGCTCAAGGTGGTGCGCGATGATTTCATCGACCTGTCAGGCTTCGATGCCTGGGGTGCCGATTACCTGGCCCGCTGCGCGCGCGAAACCGGTAACGCAGAGGGCCGCCGGGAACGGATGCATGCGGTGAACCCGCTCTACGTGCTGCGCAACTACCTGGCGCAAAAAGCCATCGAAGCAGCCGAGGCCGGCGACTACAGTGAAGTACGGCAGCTGCATCAGGTGCTGAGCAAGCCGTTCGAGGAACAGGCCGGCATGCAGGGCTACGCCGAGCGACCACCAGAATGGGGCAAGCATCTGGAAATCAGCTGTTCCTCATGACGAGGCCTGGACGAACAACACAAGGAAATGACATGACCGAGCCACTGTTGATCCCCTGCCCCCACTGCAACGGCCTCAACCGCCTGCCCGCCGCGCGCCTGGGCGATGCACCGAAATGCGGGCGCTGCAAACAGGATGTACTGCTGAACCACCCATTCGAGCTCAGCGAAGGCAACTACGCCAGCCAGATCAAAGGCGACCTGCCGCTGCTGATCGACGTCTGGGCCGACTGGTGCGGCCCGTGCAAATCCTTCGCCCCCACCTTCGAGCAGGCCGCCCGCCAGCTCAACGGCCGCTGCCGCCTGGCCAAGCTCGACAGCGAAGCCAACCGCAACCTGGCCGGGCAACTGGGTATCCGCTCGATCCCCAGCCTGATCCTGTTCAGGAACGGCCGCGAAATCAGCCGCCAGGCAGGCGCATTTCCACTGCAGTCATTGCTCGAGTGGCTGCGTAGCCAAGGGGTCTAGGCTTCATGCCCAAGACCGCCACCTACCGGTATGCCAGCGCCCAATCGCTCGACTCAGTCAGCGCGCTCCAGCAGATCGTGCAGCTCGACAAACTGCTGGGTCAGCTTGTGCCGGGGCTCCAGGTGAATCAGCGGCAGGCTGGCGTGGTGCGATTCGCGCATCTTCACCGAGCTGCCCAGGTACACCGGTAGCACCGGCAACCCCTCGGCGAGCAGTTCGTCAAGCATCTGCTGGGGCAGTGTGGCGCGGGATTGAAACTGGTTGACCACAATGCCTTCGACCACCAGGTCTTCATTGTGGTCGTCCTTGAGCTCTTCGATTTCTGCCAGCAGGCCATACAGGGCCTGGCGCGAGAAACTGTCACAATCGAAGGGAATCAGTACTCGATCGGCCGCGATCAGCGCGGAAACCGCATAGAAGTTCAGCGCGGGTGGGGTATCGATGTAGATTCGCTCGTAATCCTCGTCCAGCTCGTCGAGCAACTTTCGCAGCTTATTGATCTTGTGCTTGGCCTCAAGCTTGGGCTGCAGGTCGGCCAGCTCCGCGGTGGCGGTGACCACATGCAGGTTGTCGAACGGCGTTTCGTAGATATCCACCTTGTTCTTCTTGCTGAACGGCCCACTGGACAGGCTCTGCTTGAAGAAGTCGGCGATACCCATGGGTATGTCGTCACCGGTCAGGCCCGTCAGGTACTGAGTCGAGTTGGCCTGGGCATCCAGGTCGATCAGCAGGGTCCGGTAGCCTTCGCTGGCACTCACCGCCGCCAGGTTGCAAGCGATGCTCGACTTGCCCACGCCACCTTTCTGATTGAACACCACGCGCCGCATGAGAGACCTCCGTGTATCAACGAATGCCCGAGTATGTGGCGGCGCGGCAGCAATGGCCAGCAGCAATTGCCGGACACCGATGGCAACGGTACCCTGCCCGCGAGATCAATCGCCACACACGACGGAAGACCGATGACGATGCACCCGCATGAGCCTGTAACCTTCGGCGAGCTGCCGCTGGTGATCGAAGACGTCCTGGCCCTGGCCGAACGCCGTGCCACGGTAACCCTGCAGGACGATGGGGCGTATCGCGAGCGTATCGAACGCGGCGCCCGCTTCCTGGATACGCTGCTGGACAAGGAAGGCGTGATCTATGGCGTCACCACCGGCTACGGCGATTCCTGTGTGGTCGCCGTGCCCCTGGAGCACGTAGAAGCCCTGCCACGCCACCTTTACACCTTCCACGGTTGCGGCCTGGGGCGCCTGCTCGATGCGTCCACCACCCGCGCCGTACTGGCTGCGCGGTTACGCTCGCTGAGCCATGGCGTATCGGGTGTGCGCCTGGTGCTGCTGGAGCGCCTGCGCGACTTCCTGGCCCACGACGTCCTGCCGCTGATCCCCGAAGAAGGCTCGGTGGGCGCCAGTGGCGACCTGACGCCCTTGTCCTACGTCGCCGCGACCCTGGCCGGTGAACGTGAAGTGATGTACCAAGGGCAACGCCGTAACAGTGCCGAGGTGCACCGTGAGCTCGGCTGGCAGCCCTTGGTGCTGCGCCCCAAGGAAGCCCTTGCACTGATGAACGGCACCGCGGTAATGACCGGCCTGGCCTGCCTGGCGTTTGCCCGCGCCGACTACCTGCTCAAGCTGGCCACCCGCATCACCGCGCTCAACGTGATCGGCCTGCAGGGCAACCCGGAGCACTTCGACGAACGGCTGTTCGCCGCCAAGCCGCACCCAGGCCAGGCCCAGGTCGCCGCCTGGCTACGCCAGGACCTGGCCGTCGACGCCCCGCTGCCACCGCTGCACCGCTTGCAGGACCGCTATTCCCTGCGGTGTGCACCGCACGTGCTGGGCGTGCTGGCTGACAGCCTGGGCTGGCTGCGCGGCTTCATCGAGACGGAACTCAACAGCGCCAACGACAACCCGATCATCGACGGTGATGCCGAACGAGTGCTGCATGGCGGGCATTTCTATGGAGGCCATATCGCCTTTGCCATGGACAGCCTGAAGACGCTGGTGGCCAACGTCGCCGACCTGCTCGACCGCCAACTCGCCCTGCTGGTGGACGTGCGCTACAACCATGGCCTGCCGAGCAACCTGTCCGGAGCCCAGGCCGAGCGGGCCATGCTCAACCATGGTTTCAAGGCCGTGCAGATCGGCGCCAGCGCCTGGACCGCCGAGGCCCTCAAGCAGACCATGCCGGCCAGCGTGTTTTCGCGCTCCACGGAATGCCACAACCAGGACAAAGTGAGCATGGGCACCATCGCGGCCCGTGATGCCCTGCGCGTGCTGGAGCTGAGCGAGCAAGTCGCCGCCGCAGCATTGCTGGCTGCCAACCAGGGCGTTTGGCTACGTGGCCGCGAGACAGGCAGCCGACCGTTGCCACCGCCCCTGGCACAGATGCACGCAGCCCTGCTGGCGGATTTCCCTCCCGTCATCGAGGACCGTGCCCTGGAAAGCGACTTGCGCCTGTGCCTGCGGCGTATCGCTGAGCGCCACTGGTCGCTACACCTCACCTGAGCCCAGCGGTCGCCCCGTCAACAGCTCGGCGAACGCCTTTGCCATCGCCGAGCCACCCTGTGTTCGCTGCACCAGCCACACCGCCGATGTTGCATCCTCATCGAGCAGCGTGCGATACACCACGCCCTCGATACGCATGCGTTGGAACGACGCCGGCAACACCGACACGCCCAGACCCGCCGACACCAACCCGATGATGGTCATCGCCTCCCCGGCCTCCTGAGCAAAATGCGGGCTGAAGCCCGCCTGCCGCGCCAGGCTGAGCAACTGCGCGTACAACCCGCTGCCATAACTGCGTGGAAAGAACACGAACGGCTCTTGCGCCAGTGCCGTCATGTACACACCCTGCTCGGCCCCCTCGGCCAGCGGATGGGACGCATTGATTACGGCTACCAGCGGCTCGCGAAACAGTTCGGTGGCTACCAGCCCGTCCGGCAGCGGCATGGGCCTCATCAGCCCCACCTCGATGGACTCGTCGAAGACGCCCTCGGCAATGTCACGGCTGCTCATTTCCTTGAGGTTCAGGTGTACCGCGGGGAACCGCTGGCGAAATGCATGAATGGCCTTGGGGATCTTCGACGTGAACGGGGCGGACGAGGTGAAGCCGATTTTCATCTCGCCCAGCTCACCCAGTTGCGCACGGCGCGCGACATCGGCCGCTTTTTCCACTTGCGCCATGACCTGCCGGGCCTCGTCGAGGAACAACCGCCCGGCCTCGCTCAGTTCGACCCGACGATTGGTCCGCTCGAATAGCCGCGCCCCCAACTCCTGCTCCAGGGCCTGGATCTGCTGGCTAAGTGGCGGCTGGGAGATCCCCAGATGCTGGGCGGCGCGGCCAAAGTGCAGCTCTTCGGCAACGGCGATGAAATAACGCAGATGGCGCAGTTCCATAGAGGGCTCCAAACGAGTCGCAAAAGCTCTTAAATAGGTCGAACAATATATTGGATCTAATCATTAGCCAGCTATATGCTTTTTTCATTGCGCCTGAGGTACCCACCCGTGAAAACTGCTGTAGCCCCCCTTTCCGCCGACCCCGAACCTGCCACGCTGAACGAGATCTGGATCGAAAAAGGCACGCCTGCCTTCATGAAAACCGTGCTGGCGCTGTTCAGCGGCGGCTTCGCCACCTTCGCCCTGCTGTATTGCGTACAACCGATGATGCCCCTGCTGTCGCAGGAGTTTTCGATCAACGCCGCGCAGAGCAGCCTGGTGCTGTCGGTCTCGACCGCCATGCTTGCATTCGGCCTGCTGATCACTGGGCCAATCTCCGACCGTATCGGGCGCAAGCCAGTCATGGTGTTCGCGTTGCTGTGCGCCGCGCTATCGACCATGGTCAGCGCCGTGATGCCGACCTGGGAAGGGGTGCTCGCCACACGCGCGCTGGTGGGCCTGTCACTCAGTGGCCTGGCGGCCGTGGCGATGACCTACCTGAGTGAAGAAATCCATCCCCAGCACATCGGCCTGGCCATGGGCCTGTACATCGGTGGCAATGCCATCGGCGGCATGAGCGGCCGGCTTATTACCGGCGTGCTGATCGACTTCGTCAGCTGGCACACGGCGATGCTGACCATCGGTGGCCTGGCGCTGCTCGCAGCACTGGTGTTCTGGAAGGTACTGCCCGAATCACGCAACTTCCGCCCGCAGACGCTTCACCCGCGCAGCCTGCTCAATGGCTTCGTCATGCACTTCAAGGACGCCGGCCTGCCCTGGCTGTTCCTCGAAGCCTTCTTGCTGATGGGCGCCTTCGTCACCCTGTTCAACTACATCGGTTACCGCCTGCTGGCCGAGCCTTACCACATGAACCAGGCGTTGGTCGGCTTGTTGTCGGTGGTTTACCTGTCGGGTATCTACAGCTCGGCGCAGGTCGGCGCCCTGGCCGACAAACTGGGCCGGCGCAAGGTGTTCTGGGCCAGTATCGTGGTGATGGCAGGCGGCTTGCTGACGACCTTGGCGACGCCTTTGGTACTGGTAATTTTCGGCATGCTGGTATTCACCTTTGGCTTCTTTGGCGCGCATTCGGTGGCCAGTAGCTGGATTGGCCGCCGGGCACTGACGGCCAAGGGGCAGGCTTCATCGCTGTACCTGTTCTGCTATTACGCAGGGTCGAGCGTGGCGGGGACGGCGGGTGGGGTGTTCTGGCACCAATGGGGCTGGAATGGCATCGGGCTGTTCATTGGCAGTTTGCTGACGGTGGCGTTGTTGGTGGCCTTGCGCTTGAGCAAGCTGGCGCCCAAGACCGCCTGACGCAGGGCTTCTGTGGGCGCGGGCTGGCCCCGCGAACCGCGGCCAAGCCGGGGCCAACCACCGCGTTGCCTGGTCCACGGGCCATGCCCGCTCTTACGCCACATGCCTGAATAACTTAATGCAAAAAAACCGGCACGCAGGCCGGTTCTTTTTCGTGCATCAGGTCACTGGTGATACTGCGCCGACAGTTCATGCACGGCATTGATGAACACACCGGCATGCTCAGGGTCGACTTCCGGCGTAATGCCGTGGCCCAGGTTGAACACATGGCCTGTGCCCTTGCCATAGCTGGCCAGGATGCGTGCCACTTCGTTACGGATGGCTTCGGGCTTGGCGTACAGCACGGTTGGGTCCATGTTGCCTTGCAAGGCCACCTTGTCGCCGACACGGCGGCGGGCTTCACCAATGTCACAGGTCCAGTCCAGGCCAAGGGCGTCGGCACCGGCTTCGGCGATACTTTCCAGCCACAGGCCGCCGTTCTTGGTGAACAGGATCACCGGCACCTTGCGGCCTTCGTGCTCGCGAATCAGGCCGCTGACAATCTTGCGCATGTAAGCCAGGGAGAATTCCTGGTAGGCCGCCGCCGACAGATTGCCGCCCCAGGTATCGAAGATCTGCACCGCCTGGGCGCCGGCCAGGATCTGGCCATTGAGGTAGCTGGTCACCGACTGGGCCAGCTTGTCCAGAAGCAGGTGCAACGCCTGTGGGTTGTCGTAGGCCATGGCCTTGGTCTTGCGGAAGTCCTTGGACGAACCGCCCTCGACCATATAGGTGGCCAAGGTCCAGGGGCTGCCAGAGAAACCAATCAGCGGTACGCGGCCGTTGAGCTCGCGACGAATGGTGCTGACCGCATCCATCACATAGCCAAGGTCTTTCTGCGGGTCTGGAATCGGCAGCGCTTCGATATCGGCCGGGGTGCTGATGATCTTCTTGAAGCGCGGGCCTTCACCCGTTTCGAAGTACAAGCCCAGGCCCATGGCGTCGGGGATGGTGAGAATGTCCGAGAACAGGATCGCTGCGTCCAGTGGATAGCGGTCCAGCGGCTGCAGGGTGACCTCGCAGGCGAACTGCGGGTTCATGCACAGGCTCATGAAGTCCCCGGCCTTGGCGCGGCTGGCGCGGTATTCCGGGAGGTAGCGGCCAGCCTGGCGCATCATCCAGACCGGGGTCACGTCTACGGGTTGCTTGAGCAGTGCACGCAGGAAACGATCGTTCTTCAGGGCAGTCATGTCGGCATCCGGCAAAAAAGTGCGGGCATTTTCTCAGACGCCAGCCCAAAAGGCACGGCCATGGCCATGCGTTTTGTCTATTGGATGCCATAGATCAAGCGTTTTTGTATACAAAACCTTCGCCAGGCAAGCCCGCCCGCATAGATTCGGCGTGGAACCTGTAAGGGCGAGCGTGCCCGGCGAATGCCATGGATCAGACCTCCAGGTAGTCCAGGATGCCTTCAGCAGCCGTACGGCCTTCAAAAATGGCCGTCACCACCAGGTCAGAACCGCGCACCATGTCGCCACCTGCGAAGATCTTCGGGTTGCTGGTCTGGTGCTTGAACTTGCCCTTCTCCGGTGCCACGACGCGGCCCTGGCTGTCCATCTGGATGCCATGCTGCTCAAACCACGGCGCTGGGCTTGGGCGGAAGCCGAAAGCGATTACCACGGCATCAGCCGGCAGGATCTCTTCAGACCCCGGAATCGGCTCGGGGCTGCGGCGGCCACGGGCATCTGGCTCACCCAGACGCGTCTCGACCACCTTCACACCTTCGACCTTGTCCTCACCGACAATGGCGATGGGCTGGCGGTTGTAGAGGAACTTCACGCCTTCTTCCTTGGCGTTCTTCACCTCTTTGCGCGAGCCGGGCATGTTGGCCTCGTCACGGCGATAGGCGCAGGTTACCGACTTGGCGCCCTGGCGGATCGAGGTGCGGTTGCAGTCCATCGCAGTGTCGCCACCGCCCAGCACCACAACCTTCTTGCCCTGCATGTCGACGAAGTCTTCCGGCGACTTCTCGAAGCCCAGGTTGCGGTTGACGTTGGCAATCAGGAAATCCAGTGCGTCATGCACACCCGGCAGGTCTTCGCCCGGAAAGCCGCCCTTCATGTAGGTGTAGGTGCCCATGCCCATGAACACGGCGTCGTACTCGGCGAGCAGTTGTTCCAGGGTGATGTCTTTACCCACTTCGGTGTTCAGGCGGAACTCGATACCCATGCCGGTGAAGACTTCGCGACGATTGCTCAGCACGGTCTTTTCCAGCTTGAACTCGGGGATGCCGAAGGTCAGCAGCCCACCGATTTCCGGGTTTCGGTCGAACACCACCGGGGTTACGCCGGCACGCACCAGCACATCGGCGCAACCCAGGCCAGCAGGGCCAGCACCGATGATGGCAACACGCTTGCCGGTCGGCTTGACCTTGGACATGTCCGGGCGCCAGCCCATGGCGAAGGCGGTATCGGTGATGTACTTCTCCACCGAGCCGATGGTTACCGCGCCAAAACCGTCATTCAGGGTGCAGGCCCCCTCGCACAGACGATCCTGCGGGCAGACACGGCCGCACACCTCCGGCAGGGTGTTGGTCTGGTGCGACAGCTCTGCCGCGGCCAGGATGTTGCCTTCGGACACCAGCTTCAACCAGTTGGGGATGAAGTTGTGCACCGGGCACTTCCACTCGCAATACGGGTTACCGCAGCCCAGGCAGCGGTGCGCCTGTTCTACGGACTGCTGCGGCTTGAACGGTTCGTAGATCTCCACGAACTCCTTCTTGCGCTGGCGCAGCAGCTTTTTCTTGGGGTCCTTGCGGCCCACTTCGATGAACTGGAAGTCGTTGCTCAGACGTTCAGCCATTTTTCAAAACCTCTTTACCGCAGTCGCAAGCTACAAGCTGCAAGCTGCAAGTCGATCACTTGGGTCCGGCAAACCTCACGCTGCTGGATGTGCAGCGTGAGGCTTGCCACTTGCAGCTGTTGTTACTGCGGGTTGGCACGGGTGCTGGACAGCAACTGCTTGAGATTGGCCGCCTTCGGCTTGACCAGCCAGAAGCGCCGCACGTAGTCGTCCAGGTTTTCCGAGAGCTCACGCCCCCACTCGCTGCCGGTTTCTTCAACGTACTCGGCAAGGACGCGCGCCAGGTGGCTGCGGTAGGCCTCCATCGCCTCACCACTGATACGCTGGATTTCCACCAGCTCGTGGTTGAGTTTGTCGACGAAGGTGTTGTCCATGTCGAGCACGTAGGCGAAGCCGCCAGTCATGCCAGAACCGAAGTTGTAACCGGTCTTGCCCAGAACGCAGACAAAGCCGCCGGTCATGTATTCACAGCAGTGATCGCCAGTGCCCTCGACAACGGCGTGGGCACCTGAGTTACGCACAGCGAAGCGTTCGCCCGCAGTACCGGCGGCAAACAGCTTGCCCCCCGTCGCGCCATACAGGCAGGTGTTGCCGACGATGGCGCTGTGCTGGGTTTCGAACGGGCTGCCAACTGGCGGCACGATGGTGACCTTACCGCCGGTCATGCCCTTGCCGACGTAGTCGTTGGCGTCACCTTCCAGGTGCAGGTTCAGGCCACCGGCGTTCCACACGCCAAAGCTCTGCCCCGCAGTACCTTTGAAGCGGAAGGTGATCGGCTTGTCAGCCATGCCCTGGTTGCCGTACAGCCTGGCGATTTCGCCAGAGATACGGGCACCGATCGAACGGTCGCAGTTGCAGATGTCGAGGGCGAACTCACCCCCGGCCTGGTCGCGGATGGCCGGCAGGGCCATGTCGACCATCTTCTCGGCCAGCTCGCCCTTGTCGAACGGCGGGTTCTTGTCGACTTCGCAGAACTGCGGCTTGTCAGCCGGAATGTGCGAGCTGCCCAACAGCGGCGTCAGGTCCAGGTACTGCTGGCGCTCAGTGTCGCCAGGCAGCACTTCGAGCAGGTCGGTGCGGCCGATCAGCTCACCCAGGCTGCGCACGCCCAGTTTGGCCAGCCATTCACGGGTTTCTTCGGCGACGAAGGTGAAGAAGTTGATCACCATGTCGACGGTGCCGATGTAGTGGTCCTTGCGCAGCTTGTCGTTCTGGGTCGCCACGCCAGTGGCGCAGTTGTTCAGGTGACAGATACGCAGGTATTTGCAGCCCAGGGCGATCATCGGCGCGGTGCCAAAGCCGAAGCTCTCGGCGCCGAGGATGGCGGCCTTGATCACGTCCAGGCCAGTCTTCAGGCCACCGTCGGTCTGTACCCGCACCTTGCCGCGCAGGTCGTTGCCGCGCAGGGTCTGGTGGGTTTCAGCCAGGCCCAGTTCCCACGGAGCGCCGGCGTACTTGATCGACGTCAGCGGCGAAGCGCCGGTGCCGCCGTCGTAACCGGAGATGGTGATCAGATCGGCATAGGCCTTGGCCACGCCGGCGGCGATGGTGCCGACACCTGCCTCTGCCACCAGCTTGACCGAAACCAGTGCTTGCGGGTTGACCTGCTTGAGGTCGTAGATCAGCTGGGCCAGGTCTTCGATCGAATAGATATCGTGATGCGGCGGTGGCGAGATCAGGGTCACGCCGGGCACCGCATAGCGCAGCTTGGCGATCAGGCCGTTGACCTTGCCGCCCGGCAGTTGCCCGCCTTCGCCTGGCTTGGCGCCCTGGGCGACCTTGATCTGCAGCACTTCGGCGTTGACCAGGTACTCCGGAGTCACCCCAAAACGGCCGGTGGCCACCTGTTTGATCTTCGAACTGCGCAGGGTGCCGTAGCGCGATGGGTCTTCCCCGCCCTCACCGGAGTTGGAGCGCGCGCCCAGGCGGTTCATCGCCTCGGCCAGCGCTTCATGCGCTTCTGGCGACAGTGCGCCGAGCGAGATACCGGCGGAGTCGAAGCGCTTGAGGATCGCCTCCAGCGGCTCGATCTGGTCCAGCGCCAGGGCCTGGTCGGCCACTTTCACTTTCAGCAGGTCGCGGATCATCGACACCGGGCGCTGGTCGACCAGCGTGGTGTATTCCTTGAACTTGGCATAGTCGCCCTGCTGCACCGCAGCCTGCAGCGTGTTGACCACGTCCGGGTTGTAGGCATGGTATTCGCCACCGTGGACGAATTTGAGCAGGCCACCTTGCTGGATCGGCTTGCGCGCACTCCAGGCCTCGGCGGCGAGCAGCTTCTGGTCGCCTTCCAGGTCGACGAAGCGCGCGCCCTTGATGCGGCTGGAGACGCCCTTGAAGCTCAGGCCGACCACTTCCTCAGCCAGGCCCACGGCTTCGAACAACTGGGCACCGCGGTACGAGGCGATGGTCGAAATCCCCATCTTCGACAGGATCTTGAGCAGGCCTTTGGAGATGCCTTTGCGGTAGTACTTGAAGACCTCGTCCAGGTCGCCCAGTACTTCGCCGGTGCGGATCAGGTCGGCCAGCACTTCATACGCCAGGTACGGGTACACGGCCGAAGCGCCGAAGCCCAGCAACACGGCGAAGTGGTGCGGGTCACGCGCGGTGGCAGTTTCGACCAGGATGTTGCTGTCACAACGCAGGCCTTGCTCGGTCAGGCGGTGATGAACCGCGCCGACGGCGAGCGAAGCATGCACCGGCAGCTTGCCCGGGGCGATGTAGCGGTCGCTCAGCACCAGCTGGGTCTTGCCGCTGCGCACCGCCTCTTCTGCCTGGTCGGCGATGTTGCGGATGGCGGCTTCCAGGCCGACGCCCTGTTCGTAGTTGAGGTCGATCAGTTGGCGATCGAAACCCTCGCGCTCCAGACTCATCAACGAACGCCACTTGGCGGGCGAGATGACGGGCGAGCTGAGGATGACCCGCGAGGCGTGCTCCGGGGACTCCTGGAAGATGTTGCGCTCGGCACCCAGGCAGATTTCCAGCGACATCACGATCGCTTCGCGCAGCGGGTCGATCGGTGGGTTGGTGACCTGGGCGAACTGCTGGCGGAAGAAGTCGTAAGGGGAACGCACGCGTTGCGACAGCACTGCCATCGGCGTGTCGTCGCCCATCGAGCCCACGGCTTCCTGGCCCTGCTCGCCGAGCGGACGCAGCACCTGGTCACGCTCCTCGAAGGTGACCTGGAACATCTTCATGTATTGCTTGAGCTGGTCAGCATCGTAGCTGGCCGCACCCTGGTCATCGGTCAGGGTCGCCTGGATGCGCGTGGCGTGCTGACGCAGCCAGCGCTTGTACGGGTGGCGCGACTTCAGGCGGTTGTCGATGGCATCGGTGTCGAGGATCTGGCCAGTCTCGGTGTCGACGGCGAAGATCTGCCCTGGGCCCACCCGGCCCTTGGCGATAACGTCTTGCGGCTTGTAATCCCATACGCCGATTTCCGACGCGATGGTGATGTAGCCGTTGGTGGTGGTCACCCAGCGCGCCGGACGCAGGCCGTTACGGTCGAGCAGGCACACCGCGTGGCGGCCTTCGGTCATGACGATGCCGGCCGGGCCGTCCCACGGCTCCATGTGCATGGAGTTGTACTCGTAGAAGGCGCGCAGGTCGGCGTCCATGGTCTCGACGTTCTGCCAGGCTGGCGGCACCAGCATGCGCACGCCACGGAACAGGTCGATGCCACCGGTGACCATCAGCTCCAGCATGTTGTCCATGCTCGAAGAGTCGGAGCCCACGCGGTTGACCAGCGGACCAAGCTCTTCCAGATCGGGGATCAGGTCGTTGGCGAACTTGGTGCGACGGGCCATGGCCCAGTTGCGATTGCCGGTGATGGTGTTGATCTCGCCGTTGTGGGCGAGGAAACGGAACGGCTGAGCCAGCGGCCATTTCGGCAGGGTATTGGTGGAGAAGCGCTGGTGGAACACGCAGATCGCGGTTTGCAGGCGCTCGTCACCCAGGTCCGGGTAGAAGGCCGCGAGGTCGCGCGGCATCATCAGGCCTTTGTAGATGATGGTCTTGTGCGAAAAGCTGCAGATGTAGTGGTCGGCATCGTGGGCGTTGGCTACGGACGAACGGCGACGGGCACTGAACAGCTTGATGGCGAAGTCCTGATCGCTCAGGCCTTCACCGCCGATGAACACCTGTTCGATCTGCGGCAGGCGCTCCAGGGCCAGGCGGCCAAGCACGCGGGTGTCGATCGGGACTTTGCGCCAGCCAACCAGCGTGAGGCCAGCAGCCAGGATTTCGCGGTCCATGTTGGCACGGGCGGCTTCGGCTTTTACCGGGTCCTGGTTGAAAAACACCATGCCGACGGCGTACTGCTTGGGCAGCTCGACTGCAAAGTGCTCCTGGGCCATGGCACGCAGGAATTGATCGGGCTTCTGCATGAGCAGGCCGCAACCGTCGCCGGTTTTGCCGTCGGCGTTGATACCACCGCGGTGGGTCATGCAAGTCAGCGCCTGCATGGCGGTTTGCAGAAGGTGGTGGCTCGGTTCGCCCGTCATATGGGCAATCAGGCCAAAACCACAGTTGTCCTTGAATTCTTCGGGATGGTACAGACCTGTTTTCATAGACACTTTCTCACCAGGTTCACCTCTCAACCGGAGGCAAATCTCTTTTTTAACAACCACTTACCATCCACGCCGATCAAATGCCAGCTTTTTTGCGGTGGCCATGGAAAACCATTGTTGCACAGCGACAGCGATGCCCACAAATTTTCATGTCTCACCATTGAAAATTTATGTCGCAATTTTGAATGTTTTTGCGCCATTCGCCGTGATAGCGGCCTGGCTCGAGTCTGAAGCGTTTCAGCCATGACTGCAAGATTGGCTTGTGGCCGGCAGTCTGGGACAGAAAAGCCTGCCGCGAAGTGGCGCAGCAGGCTAATCGAAGTTCAGGATTCGCTCAGCAACTGGGCGGCGGGGTAATGCCGCCCGGAAGGTATCAGCGGGCCGACGCCAGCTCTTGTTGGACGCTGGCAACGGTACGTGGCCAAGGTTTACCAGCCTGGACCTTCGCTGGCAAGTTCTTGATTGCCGCAACCGCCGCATCACGGTTGGCGAAGCTGCCATACGTGACCACGTAGAGCGGCTTGCCCTGGAGGTTTTTCTTGAAGTAGCGATAGTCGCCACCCTGCGCCTTGACGAAGGCCTGGGCGGATGCCTCCGAGCTGGTACCCAGGATCTGCACCACATAATTGCCTGGCTTCTGGCCCGCATACCAACCGCCGCTGCCACTGCCACCGGCCGCCGGTTTTTCAACAGGCTTGGCTGCAGGCTTGGCGGTGGCGACCTGGACAGGCGCCGGGGCAGGCTTGGCAGGTGCAACTGGCTTGGCCGGCTGGGTAGCTACAGGCTTCTGGGCCGGCGCAACCGGCTGCGCCGGTGCGCTGGTGGTGGCCTGGGCCATGGTCGGTGCCGGCCCCGCCGCCACGCCTTGCGGCGGCGCAATAGTGGTCACCGTCGGCGGGTTACCAGGCTGCAATGCCGTGTTACCGGCCGGGCCACTTTCATCCCCATCGCCCATGCCCGCGGCCTGCGCCAGCGGCTCACGCATCACCGGCTGCGACTGGCCAACCAGCGGCAGCGGCATCGGCTGCGACGAGCCAGAGAATTCGATGGCCGGGTTACCGTTGTTCGACTTGCCGTCACCCAATGGCAACTGAGCCTGGGCCGCTGGCGCTTCAGCCGGCGCCTTGTCGCCTTTCTTGGGCATGAGAACCGCGGCAGCAACGGCGACCACGACCACAGCGGACAGCGCGAGCACGTGTTTCTTAGGCATTTTGAACCCCATGGATGGTCGCTTGGCCGTGGTACGGCTGGCGATCATGGCTTCGATCAAAGTATCGCGGGCGACCTGGTTGATATTGCCAGGCCAGCCGTCGGAGTTTTCATGGATATCGACAAGCTGTTCACGGGTGAACACCTCCAGGCCCCGACCGGCACCTTCCAGGCGCTGCTCCAGGTACTCGCAGGTCTCCTCCTCGCTGTAGGGGGCGAGTTCGATGACGTGGAAGCGTTCTTCCTCGACATTGAGCTCTTCCAACCCGGCAATCAGTGACGGCTCGCCGAACAGGAACACGTGCGGGCGCCCTTCCGGAACACCCGCTGCCAGTTCCAGCAACGCTTGGAGTGCCGACTCGTCAAGTTGTTCCGCATCGTCCACCAGCAAATAGACTTCCTGCCCGGTCAGCGCCAGCTGCACCACCTTGGACAGAATGGTCTGGACCTCAGGCTGGGCCACCTCCAGCGACTGGGCCACCTGCGCCAGCACACTCGCAGCATCGCTTGCGCCCCGGGCAGACACCACCACGCTTTGCACCGACTGCTTGTTGGTACTGGCCACCAAGGCCTGGCGCAGCAAGGTCTTGCCGCTGCCCACCGGGCCGGTGACAACCAGCATCAGCTGGCTGTAGCGGGCCAGGTGATGCAACTGACCGAGCACAGGCTTGCGCTGGGCAGGGAAGAACTTGAAGCCGGGCACACGCGGCGCGAACGGATCGTGGCTCAACTGATAGTGGTCGAGAAACGCCTCATCGGCATGCAAACTGGTCATTGCGCTGTCACAACCTCAAAGCTGGGCCACGAGCGCGCGGTAGTCCGCCGACAACGTGGCCTGAAGAATCTCTTTCGGATAGTCGTCGGTGACCACGGCTTCGCCCAGCTGGCGCAGAAGCACCAGGCGCAGGCGACCGTCGAGCACCTTCTTGTCGACCGCCATATGCTCCATGAAATGCGCCGGGGTCATTTCCTGTGGTGGCACCACCGGCAAACCTGCGTCCTGCAGCAGGCGGATCCCGCGATCACGCTCGGCCTGGTCGATCCAGCCCAGGCGCATGGACATCTCCAGGGCCATCACGGTGCCCGCCGCCACGGCTTCACCGTGTAGCCAGACGCCGTAACCCATGTGCGTTTCGATGGCATGCCCGAAGGTATGCCCAAGGTTCAGCGTGGCCCGCACTCCGGACTCACGTTCGTCAGCGCCCACCACGGCTGCCTTGGCAGCACAGGAACGGCGAATGGCCTCTGTCAGGGCTGCAGGCTCCAGGGCGCGCAGGGCCTGCATATTGTCTTCGAGCCAGCCCAGAAATGGCTTGTCGCAGATCAGGCCGTACTTGATTACCTCCGCCAGGCCTGCCGACAGCTCGCGTTCGGGCAGGGTCTTGAGGCTGGTGGTATCGATCAGCACAGCGTTGGGCTGGTAGAAGGCACCTACCATGTTCTTGCCCAGCGGGTGGTTGATGCCAGTCTTGCCGCCCACCGAGGAATCGACCTGGGACAACAGGGTCGTCGGCACCTGGATGAAATCGACACCACGCTGGTAACAGGCGGCGGCAAAGCCCGCCATGTCGCCGATAACCCCGCCCCCCAGCGCCACCACGGTGGTACGGCGGTCATGCCGGGCAGTCAGCAGGCCGTCGAAGATCAGTTGCAGGGTTTGCCAATTCTTGTGGGCTTCGCCGTCCGGCAGGATCACCGGCAGTACCGAGTAGGCGCCGAGGGTCTTGCTCAAACGTTCGAGATACAGAGGGGCGACGGTTTCGTTGGAAACGATGGCGACTTGCCGGCCGGCAATGTGCGGCGCCAGCAGCTCGGGCTGGTCCAGCAGGCCTTCGCCAATGTAGATCGGGTAGCTACGCTCGCCCAGGTCGACCTTTAGTGTCTGCATGTATCCCCACAATGTACTTGGGCGCGGCGCCGGCTGAGCGACCCACGCACTAACGTTGAACCTCGCCCCGGCGCTGGCCGAGAATAGTCCCGGCTTAGCGGGGCGGCAACTGCTGCAAGCGCTCGAGAATGTCGAGCACCACCATGCGCGGTGGCCGTTCGTCGGTTTCTACCACCAGGTCGGCGATCTCACGGTAAAGCGGGTCGCGCGTCTCCAGCAGGTTACGCAACGTCGCTTCCGGGTTGGCGGTGCGCAACAAGGGGCGATTGCGATCGCGTGCGGTACGCCCAACCTGCTGCTCCACCGAGGCGTGCAGGTAGATGACCCGGCCTCCGGCGTGCAACGCTCGGCGATTGGCCTCGCGCATGACAGCGCCGCCACCGGTTGCCACGACCACGCCATCGAGCGCGCAAAGCTCGGCGATCATCGCCTGCTCACGGTCACGGAAGCCCGGCTCGCCTTCTTTGTCGAAAATCCACGGGATGTTGGCACCGGTCCGCAGTTCGATTTCCTTGTCGGAATCTTTGAACAACAGACGCAGTTCTTTGGCCAACAGGCGCCCGATGGTGCTCTTACCCGCCCCCATGGGCCCTACAAGTATCAAATTTCGCACAGAATCAACGACTCACAGCAATCGCCTGGTCACTCATGATACGCGGAGTCAGGAAGACCAGCAGCTCGGATTTTTTCTCTTGTAATGCATCGCGTCGAAACAGCCGCCCAACATACGGCAGATCGCCTAAAAATGGCACCTTGTCCACCACATTGTTTTGCGTGGTCGAGTACACGCCACCAATGACGATGGTTTCGCCATCGGCCACACGGACCTTGGCGTTCACCTCGTTCTTGCGAATCGGCGGCACATCGTTCAGTGCATTGACGAAGTCGGGCTCGTCCTTGGTCACCTTGACCGTCATGATGACATTCCCGCCTGGGGTGATTTGCGGGGTCACCTCAAGGGATAACGACGCCTCGCGGAATGCGACAGACGTAGCACCGCTCCTTGTGGTTTCCTGGTACGGCACCTCGGTGCCCTTGAGGATTCGTGCGGTTTCCTTGTCGGCGGTGACCACCTTGGGCTGGGAGATGATTTCACCATTCCCGCTTTTTTCCATGGCGCTGAGCTCAAGGTCGAGCAGCACACCGCCGCGCAACACCCCCACGCCCACGCTGGACGTCGCCCGCTCGACCCCCAGATCGACAAACATGTCCTTGCCCAGTTGCGCGACCTCGCCATAAAGCTGTCGCCCCCAGCGCACGCCAAGGCTTTTTTCGTAGTCGACATTGGCCTCGACGATGCGCGCCTCGATCGCTACCTGACGCACCGGCACGTCCAGTTGCGCAACCAGCTGTCGCAACTCGGCCAACCGCTCCTCGGGCTGATGCGCGACCAAGGTGTTGGTACGGGCGTCGACACTCAAACTGCCGCGGCCGGTCAGGATACCGTCGTCAGCCAGCGTGGCCAGCAGCAACTCGGCCAGCGCCGCGGCGTCAGCGTGGTGGATGGGCAGCAACTCTCGGCGCAACGGTTGCAACTGGGCGTCCAGCGCCTGCCCGATGCGGGCACCAACGGTTTGCTCGGCAAGCTCGGCCGCTGGTGCCACCAGCAGTACATTGCCCTCTTCACGCCGGGCCAGCCCCTTGCTGCGCAACACCAGCGCCAAGGCTTGATCCCAGGGCACGTCCTGCAGACGCAGGGTAATGTTGCCCTGCACCGAGTCACTGGCGACCAGGTTGATACCCGCGTAATCGGCCAGCACCTGCAGCACTGCACGCACTTCCACATCCTGGAAGTTCAGCGAAATCGGCTCACCCCGATGGGGGGTAGCCGCCAGCAATGGCATCGGCACCAGGGCCAGCGCCAGCCACGTCATCAGCCTCTTCATGATCTTCCTTGACCTCCCTGTCCACGCCCTTCCTGAGCGTTAGCGATGTCATGCGCTCGCGCCACATGCCCCCTACGAACAACCGTTCACGCACCGCGACCTGCTGCGGGCCTATGTGCACCACCACGCCTTCATCGCGCCCGAGCCGGTCCCCGGGCCGCACGCGGTACAAGCGCCCGGCCGATGCCAGCAACGCCTCGTGCTCCAACCCCCGGGACAAACTGCCGACCATTTCCAACTGAGCCAGCGGAACCTGGGCCAACCCCTCCCGGACGCGACGGGTAGACCAGGCCGAAAAGGGGTCGAGCGCCGGCGGCAGCGCCGCTGCACGGGCGGGCACCAGGGCCAGCGAGGCGGGTGCCGATACGGGCCCCTGGGCGTGAAAGGCGTTGACCCGTAGGCGTAAACGCAACAACCCAGGCTTGCCATCAGCGCTGGCCAAGTGCAGTTCACCAGCCCGCAGCAGGCGCATTTGCCCAAGCCAGTCCTCTAGCCACAGGCGTAACGCCGCATAACGCCCCACAACGCGCACATCCAACGGCGTTTGCACAAAGCCCGCCTGCCTCACCTCATCCAGTACATCGAGCCGCTCGAAGTGCAGCCCATGGGTTTGCCCTGACGCTGCCAACTGGTCGAGCAGATCGCTCATGCTGCCCCCTGCCGCAAGGCGCCAGCGCGCTTCCTGCAGCAGCTGTTCGGCGCCAACCAGGGCCTCGCGGCTTTGCGCCAGTGCCTGCATCCGCGTGGCCTTGCCTTCATGCTCCTCATCCAATGCCTTGTGCCTGGCGTGCTCTCGTTGCTGCAGCTGCTGCCACTCTGGGAGGCGAACCAGGCAACCCACCGCAAGCACCAGAAACGCCGCGAGCACAGGCAATGTGCACCTGATCAAGCGCGAGCGAACGATGAACGTCTGCCAATCCAGAGGGGGTAGCAGGCTCACGACCAGGACGCCGCCACACGCGCCAGCAGCACAAACTCATCGCCCGCTGCCACGCTTTTCAAACCCTTGAGTTCCAGGTCGAACAACCCGCTCGAGCGCTCAAGGTCACGCATGAATTGCGCCACCACGGCGCCAGAAACAGCCACCCCGACGATCTGCAACCGCGCGTGCTCAAGTGTCAGCTCGATGACCTGCACCCCCTCCGGCAATGCCCGCTCCAGGTCGGCAAGCAGTACGCTTAAAAGCCCGCGTTCAGCATGCAGGCTGGCCAGGGTGTCCGTTTGCCCCCGCACAGACTCGAGCGCAAGCCTGATACCGTCCAGTTGCTCCAGTTGCGCATCCAGCTCGGCCACAGCAGCCTGGCGGCTGGCATTGGCCAGCGCCTGATGATGCGCACGCTGACGCGCCAACTGGTCCATCAACAGCACGGCACCCAACGCCAGGACCACCCCTCCCAGTACCATCAGCCGCAAGCGCCGAAACGCTGCCAGGCGCTGCTGTTCGCGCCACGGCAAGAGGTTGATACGCAGCATCACTGCACACCTCCCAGCGCCAAGGCCCAGGCAAGGGCCATGTTTTCGCTACTTTCAAGGCCAGCCAACGGCGGCAGAGGTCGGCATTGCACCTGCAGGTACTCGCCCAGCTCACGAAGCCGGTTCTGCTCGATCAATGAAGCACCGGCAACAAGCAATTCCTCCAACTGCAGGCATTGGTCAAACAGCTCATGAAGCCGGCCCACCGCCCCTTCCAAAGGCAATTCCCGCCTCAGCGGCAACATTTCCGGCGACCAGCAATGCAGTGTCACCGTGTCGGGTTCGATGCGCAGCACTGCTGAGCCGCCAGCGCTCGGTTGCGACAACAGCCGTAGCAAGGCGAGGCTGTCGACCTCCACCGCGCCCAGTTGCAATCCGGCTTCATCGACTACCTGCTCAAGGGGTTGCAGCGCGCTCTGCCTGCAGGCAGCCACCATGACATCCAGCATTCCCGCCTGCGTTCGGCAAGGCGCGAGCACCTGGAAATCGATTACCAGATCGTCCAAGGGGAACGGGAACAGCCTGTCCGCGTCTGCCAGCAGTTGCGCCTCCATCTGGGTTTCAGGCAGATCGGCCGGCAACTGGCATAACTTGCAGATGACCTGCGAGGCTGGCAACGCAAGCGCAACCCGGCGCTGAAGGCTGCCACTGCGCCTGTGGGCATTGCGCAACGCGGCCGCGATGCGGACCGGGTCGTGCCAGCCGTCACCACCGCCCCACGGCTCGAAAGCTTCAGTTGCCCAGGCAGCCACCTCACAGCGCCGCTTGCGGCGTTTGAGCTGTAAAACACGTACAGAACCGGGGACAATTTCCACCCCCATCAGTGAACCGGCATCCCTGCCAAAGCGTCCAAGCATCGCTGCTCCCTTGTTACACTCATCAACCCGCATCAGCGCCAGGCCTTCATGGCCAGACGGTGCAGCGGACCGCCTGGCCGGTCACCCGGCGAGGCGAAAAATGCTTATAATGCCCAGCGTTTTTTCGTCCGCCGGCCCCGTGCGCAATTCACCCTCAACCTGGACACCCAAAAGCCTTGATACGCCTGCTGAAGTTCTTCTGGTGGTCTTTTGTCGCAGTCATCTGCGCGCTCGTACTCGGTGTGAGCGGTGCGTTTCTGTATCTTAGCCCCAGCCTGCCGTCGGTCGACTCGCTCAGAAGCATCCAGTTGCAGATCCCCCTGAGGGTGTACAGCAGCGACGGCAAACTCATTGCCGAGTTCGGCGAAATGCGGCGCTCGCCGATCCGTTTTGCGGAAATTCCCCCACAGTTCATTCAGGCACTGCTGTCAGCCGAGGACGACAATTTCCTCAATCACTACGGGGTCGACCCAAGCAGCCTGATGCGCGCTGCCACCCAGTTGGTGAAAACCGGCCACATCCAGACCGGCGGCAGCACGATCACCATGCAGGTGGCGAAGAACTTCTTCCTGACCAGTGAGCGCAGCTTCTCGCGCAAGACCAACGAAATCCTGCTGGCATTGCAGATCGAGCGCGAGCTGACCAAGGACGAGATCCTCGAGCTGTACGTCAACAAGATTTACCTGGGTAACCGTGCCTACGGCATCGATGCCGCCGCGCAGGTGTATTACGGCAAGTCGATCCGCGATGTGAGCCTGGCGCAGATGGCCATGATCGCCGGCCTGCCCAAGGCGCCGTCACGCTTCAACCCGCTGGCCAACCCAACGCGCGCCAAGGAACGCCGCGACTGGATCCTGGGGCGCATGTACAAGCTTGGCAAGATTGACCAGGCCAGCTACCAGGCCGCCCTGGCCGAGCCGCTCAACGCCAGCTACCACGTGCCGACACCTGAAGTGAATGCGCCCTACGTGGCTGAGATGGCCCGGGCCGAAATGGTTGGCCGCTACGGTAGCGATGCCTACACCGAAGGCTTCCGTGTCACCACCACGGTGCCTAGCGACATGCAGGAAATGGCCAACAAGGCTGTCCTCAACGGCCTCAGCGACTATGACGAGCGCCACGGCTACCGCGGCCCTGAGGCGCGCTTCCCAGGCAGGACACACACCGCCTGGCTGCAGGAACTGAACAAGCAGCGCACCTTGGGCGGCCTGGAGCCGGCCATCGTCACCCAGGTCGCCAAAAGTGGCCTTACGGTACTGACACGCAGCGGCGAGGAAGAAACCGTCGCCTGGGACACCATGAAGTGGGCGCGCCCGTTCATCAACAGCAACTCACAGGGCCGCGCGCCGCAATCACCGGCCGACGTGGCCCAAGTTGGCGACCTGGTGCGCCTGCAGCGCCTGGACAACGGCAAGCTCAAGTTCAGCCAGGTACCTGGCGCGCAAAGCGCACTGGTGACCCTGGACCCTGCCAATGGCGCCATTAGAGCGCTGGTCGGCGGCTTCTCGTTCGAGCAGAGCAACTACAACCGCGCCATGCAGGCCAAGCGCCAGCCCGGTTCGAGCTTCAAGCCGTTCATCTATAGCGCTGCACTGGACAGCGGCTACACCGCCTCCAGCCTGGTCAACGACGCGCCCATCGTGTTCGTCGACGAATACCTGGACAAGGTCTGGCGCCCGAAGAACGACACCAACACCTTCCTGGGGCCGATCCGGATGCGCGAAGCGTTGTACAAGTCGCGTAACCTGGTGTCGATCCGCCTGCTGCAGGCCATGGGCATTGACCGCACCATCGACTACATCACCAAGTTCGGCTTCAACAAACAGGACCTGCCGCGCAACCTGTCCTTGGCGCTGGGCACAGCGACCCTGACGCCGATGGAGATTGCCACCGGCTGGAGCACCTTCGCCAACGGCGGCTACAAGGTCACCCCTTACCTGATCGATCGCATCGAAAGCCGTAACGGTGAAACGCTGTTCATCGCCAACCCGCCGCGGGTGCCTCAAGGCGCCGAAGACCACGCGGGCCTGGCAGCACCCGAACAGCCGATCAGCACTGCAGCCATGCCAGGTGAGGCACCTTCAGCCTCTGGGCAGCTGGCGCCAACCCCACAAGCGCCGGTGGCCGCCGAGCAGATCATCGATGGCCGCACCACTTACATCCTCACCAGCATGCTGCAGGATGTGATCAAGCGCGGTACAGGCCGCCGTGCGCTGGCGCTGGGCCGTACCGACCTGGCGGGCAAGACCGGCACCACGAACGAGTCCAAGGACGCGTGGTTCTCCGGTTACAACGCCGACTACGTCACCACCGTGTGGGTCGGTTTCGACCAACCAGAAACCCTGGGTCGTCGCGAATACGGCGGTACTGCGGCATTGCCGATCTGGATGAGCTTCATGGGTGCGGCGCTGAAGGACAAACCGAACCATCCGCCCGCGGAACCGGAAGGCATCCTCAGCCTGCGCGTTGATCCGGTCAGCGGCCGTGCGGCCTCACCGAGCACGCCGAATGCGTACTTCGAGCTATTCAAGGCTGAAGATTCGCCGCCGTCGGTGGATGAGCTGGGCAACGGTTCAGCGCCAGGCAGCCCGCTGCCGGCAGACGAAGCCGCGCCGATGGATCTGTTCTAAGCCGCCACTCCAAGTCGGCCGCGCCCGTGCTGAATGGCGTGGCCTGGCGAACGACGCAGAAAGCTGACGCAAAAAAAACCGGCTCATAAGAGCCGGTTCTTTTTTTGCGTCCTGCTTCAGCCGTTGAACACTTCGTCCACGCTGTTCAGCGGGTAGTGCGTCGGATACGGCAGGGTGGCAACGCCGGACTCGATGGCTGCCTTGGCCACTGCGTCGGAAACGACGGTGATCAGGCGCGCGTCCAGCGGCTTCGGAATGATGTACTCACGGCCGAATTCCAACCCCTCGACGCCGTAGGCTTCGCACACTTCCTTAGGCACCGGCAGCTTGGCCAGGTCTTTCAGGGCGATGGCGGCGGCAATCTTCATTTCTTCGTTGATGCGCTTGGCGCGAACGTCCAGGGCACCACGGAAGATGAACGGGAAGCCCAGTACGTTGTTGACCTGGTTCGGGTAGTCGGAACGACCGGTAGCCATGATCACGTCGTTGCGGGTAGCGTGGGCCAGCTCTGGCGAGATTTCCGGGTCTGGGTTCGAGCAGGCGAACACGATCGGGTTGGCCGCCATCGACTTCAGGCCTTCCGGGCTCAGCAGGTTCGGGCCGGACAGGCCAACGAACACATCGGCACCGTTCAGGGCATCGGCCAGGGTGCGCTTGTCGGTAGCGTGGGCGAACTGCGCCTTGTACTGGTTCAGGTCGTCACGGCCAGCGTGGATCACGCCGCTACGGTCGATCATGAAGATGTTTTCGACCTTGGCACCCATGCTGACCAGCAGCTTCATGCAGGAGATCGCGGCAGCACCGGCACCCAGGCAGACGATCTTGGCGTCTTCGAGTGTCTTGCCGGCGATTTCCAGGGCGTTGATCATGCCGGCCGCGGTAACGATCGCGGTGCCGTGCTGGTCATCGTGGAAAACCGGAATGTCGCACTGTTCGATCAGGGTGCGCTCGATTTCAAAGCACTCAGGTGCCTTGATGTCTTCGAGGTTGATGCCACCGAAGGTAATCGAGATGCGGCGAACGGTATCGATGAACGCTTGTGGGCTTTCCGACTCGACTTCGATGTCGAATACATCGATGCCGGCGAAACGCTTGAACAGAACACCCTTGCCTTCCATGACCGGCTTGGAGGCCAGTGGGCCGAGGTCACCCAGACCGAGGATGGCGGTGCCATCGGAAATTACCGCGACCAGGTTGCCCTTGCCGGTGTATTTGTAAGCCAGCTCAGGATCACGGCCAATTTCACGCACTGGTTCTGCTACGCCTGGGCTGTAGGCCAGGGCGAGGTCACGGGCGGTGGCAGTGGGCTTGGAAAGCTCGACGCTCAGTTTCCCCGGACGAGGGTGAGCGTGGTATTCGAGAGCGGCGGTTTTCAGGTCTGACATGGTGGGCATTCCGCTATTTACTGTTCTGACGGACCGCCGAGGATACGCAAAGAGCCGGGGAGCCACAAGACTGGTCGGTCACTTGTGTCAAGGCCTTTAGCCTACGACTTTACGCTATAACCCGCGGGGGCGTTGGATTAGCAGTGTGTACAATCCAATAGCGAAATGTCTACATCTTTCAGCTCGAAACACGCTCAAGCATGCTCGGATCGGTGATTGGCAACAGCCAGCGTCGCTGACCCGGCTTCAGCCCACCCTTGCGGGAACGATCCAGCACCCAGCCGCGCGCCTCGACATGGCGCCCCTTGAGGTTATCGAAGAAGCTGGACGGGAAGTTGCGTTGCAGACGAGCGGGAATCTGCAGCACTACGGTGCCGTCCAGTTCCAGCCAGACGCCGCCGCGATTGCGCTCGATAGAGCGGATATGGCCCGTGATGAGGGCAAAACCCGATTGCCTGATGTCGCTTGCACGGCGTACCGCAGGCGTGCGCCACAAGCCTGCCCGCACCTTGCGCGCCGCTTGTTCGGCAATCTGCTGGCAGGTAGCCAGGCGCACATTGGGTGCAATCGCCACGCGGTAACCCAGCCCTTCACTGAGCAATTGCGCTTCAAGATTGTTACCACTACGGTCGTAAACGTGCGCCAGGGTGCGGCCGTACTTGTCCTTGGACTCGACGCCCGGCACCAGCCCCACGCGCCCATCACTGGCCTTGACCAGCGCTTGCAGGCGCCGCTTGGCAGCCTCGGCGTAAGGCTCGCTGGCGCGCCCCTTGCGCCCCATTTCCGGGGCATTGATGCCGATCATGCGCACGCTACGGCCATCGGTGAGACGCAACGTATCGCCATCGACCACCTGGCGCACCGCCACCGCTTGTAGGTTGCCCGGCAACGGGCAGAACGCCTGGGCCGGGAAGTGCCAGATCGCGGCCACAAAAAAGGCGCCCACAAGGGGCGCCTTTTTCAGCAACAACGCGAAGCCCGAAGGATTCGCCATGCGCATGATTACTTCTTGGTACCGAACATACCGAAGCGATCGGCGAACTTCTGTACGCGACCACCGGTGTCCAGAACTTTCTGCTTACCGGTGTAGAACGGGTGGCACAGGTTGCAAACGTCGATCGCCAGGGTGCTGCCCAGAGTCGAACGGGTTTCGAATTTGTTGCCGCAGCTGCAGGTGACTGCAACTACTTCGTAGTTCGGATGAATATCTGCTTTCATGGTCACTTCCTCGAGCTGCGTGCCGCCACCCAACACCAATTGTTGAATACCGCACGTAATTAGGCGGGGAATAATACCAGAGCGCCGCGTCGACGCAAGTTGTCGCTTGTACCGACCGTCGTCTGCTAGGCTCGCCAGTCTTGAAACGCCCTGCGAGACCTTCCGCGTGTCCGACGTCATCCTGCGCCTTGCCCTGCCCTCTCCCCTGCGTCGCCTGTTCGACTACCGGGCACCGGCGAGCATGGCGCGCCAGGCGCTTACCCCAGGCATGCGGATTCGCGTGCCCTTTGGCCGTCGCGAGATGATCGGCGTACTGGTCGAGGTGTGCGACCACAGCGAGGTCCCCGCCGACAAGCTCAAGCCTGCCAGTTCCCTGCTCGACCCCGTATCACCGGTGCCGGCGTCGCTGTTCAAGCTGTGCCTGTGGACCGCCCAATACTACCAGCACAGCCTGGGCGATACCCTGAGCTGGGCCTTGCCGACGCTGCTGCGCCAGGGTGAACCGGCCGAGATGCGTCAGGAGCGCTTCTGGCATGTGGCCCCAGGTGCGCGCCTCGAAGACCCCCGGATCGCCCGCGCCCCGCGCCAGCGCGATGCCCTGAAGACCCTGGCCCAGCACCCGCACGGGGTAGCGCACAGCCTGCTGGGCAAGCTGAACCTGAACAAGGACAGCCTGGACCTGCTGTTGGCCAAGGAACTGGTCCAGCTCGAGGTTCGCCGCCATCTGCCAGCGCAACGTCATGAGCACTGGCTGGCCCAACCGGAGCTGCCGCTTAACGAGGAACAGCGTGAAGCGTTCGACGCCGTGCGCGAAGGTTTTGACGGCTTCAATGCGTTCCTCCTGGCAGGCGTTACCGGCAGCGGTAAGACCGAGGTTTACCTGCAGCTCATCCGCGAAACCCTGGAAGCCGGCAAACAGGCGCTGGTCCTGATCCCGGAGATCAACCTCGGCCCACAGACCCTGGCGCGCTTCGAGCAGCGTTTCAACGCCCGCATCGGCTTGCTGCATTCGGCGGTAAATGATCGCGAGCGCCTCGATGCCTGGCTGGCGGCGCGTGATGGCGAAGCCGACATCATCATCGGCACACGTTCGGCGCTGTTCACACCGATGAAGAACCCCGGCCTGATCATCATCGACGAGGAGCATGACGGCTCCTATAAACAGCAGGAAGGCTTGCGCTACCACGCCCGCGACCTGGCGCTGGTGCGCGCCCACCAGGAAAACATTCCGATCCTGCTTGGCTCGGCCACCCCATCGCTGGAAACCCTGCACAATGCACTGACCGGCCGCTACCGCCTGCTGCGCATGGACCAGCGCGCCGGTGGTGCGCGCCCGCCACGCATGCTGCGCCTGGATGTGAAAAGCCTGCCGCTGGACAGCGGCATCAGCGGCCCCTTGCAGCAAGCCATTCGTCAGACCCTGGAAGCCGGCCAGCAAGTGTTGGTGTTCCTCAACCGCCGCGGCTTCGCTCCGACGCTGTTGTGCCATGACTGTGGCTGGCTCAGCGAATGCCCGCGCTGCGATGCGCGCATGACCGTGCACCAGCGCTCTGGGGTGTTGCGCTGCCACCACTGCGGCTATGACGAACGCCTGCCGCACCAGTGCCCTACGTGCAGCCACGTCGACCTTCGCCCGGTGGGCGCAGGTACCGAGCGCGCCGAGGAGCGGCTCAAGGTGCTGTTCCCTGACTACCCGATCCTGCGGGTGGACCGCGACAGCACGGCGCGCAAGGACGCCATGCACAACCTGTTCAGCACCATCCAGCGTGGCCAGCCGAGCATTCTGGTCGGCACCCAGATGCTGGCCAAGGGACACCACTTCCCGCGGGTTACCCTGGTTGCCATCCTTGATGCCGATGGCGGGCTGTTCTCCGGCGATTTCCGTGCCACCGAGCGCATGGCCCAGCTTATCGTGCAGGTGGCCGGGCGTGCCGGTCGCGCAGAAGAGCCCGGCAAGGTAATCATCCAGACCCATCTGGCTGACCACCCCCTGCTGGTGCAGTTGACTGAACAAGGCTACTTCGCGTTTGCCGAGCAGGCCCTGGAAGCGCGTCGCGCTGCCGGTCTGCCCCCGTACTCGCACCTCGCACTGTTGCGCGCCGAAGCGCACAAGCCGGGCCAAGCCGAAGGCTTCCTCGACGAAGCTTGCAACGCGGCAGAACGCCTGGTGACTGAACAACACCTGCCTGGCATTGAACTGTTGGGCCCGGTGCCCGCTCCCATGGAGCGCAAAGCCGGGCGTTTCCGTGCCCAGTTGTTGATCCAGGCCAACACTCGTGCGCCACTGCATCGACTGATCAGTGCCTGGTTGCTAGTGTTGGAGCACATGCCGAGTGGGCGCCAGGTGCGCTGGTCGCTGGATGTGGACCCGGTGGACCTGTACTGAGCCTTAAGCTGCAGACAATAGCAGGCTGCATGCCACCAGCCTGCCGCTTGACGCTTACCGCTTCAAAGGTTGGCAACCCGGCCCCGGCAACGGATAATGCCCAGTTTTTCCACCTGCGCATCCAGGCGCTCCACCGCGCTTGCGGTCGAAAAGAGATCCCCATGAAAGACACCATTCGCCAGCTGATCCAGCAAGCCCTCACCCAACTCGTCACCGACGGTGTGCTGCCTGAAGGGCTGTCGCCGGCGATTCAGGTGGAAAACGCCCGGGACAAGACCCATGGCGACTTCGCCAGCAACATCGCCATGATGCTGGCCAAGCCGGCCGGCATGAAGCCGCGCGAGCTGGCCGAAAAACTGATCGACGCCCTGCCGGCCAGCGCCGACATCAGCAAGGTCGAGATCGCCGGCCCTGGCTTCCTCAACTTCTTCCAGAACACCGATGCCCTGGCCAACCGCCTGGACGCCGCCCTGGCCGACGCCCGCCTGGGTGCGCGCAAGGCTGGCCCGGCCCAGAAGGTGGTGATCGACATGTCGGCACCGAACCTGGCCAAGGAGATGCACGTCGGCCACCTGCGCTCGACCATCATCGGTGACAGCGTGGCCCGCGTGCTGGAGTTCCTCGGCGACCAGGTCATCCGTCAAAACCACGTCGGCGACTGGGGCACCCAGTTCGGCATGCTGCTGGCCTACCTGGAAGAGAATCCCATCACCAGCGACCAGCTGTCGGACCTGGAGAACTTCTACCGCGCCGCCAAGAAGCGCTTCGACGAGTCTGAAGCGTTCGCCACCCGCGCCCGCGGGCTGGTGGTCAAGCTGCAGGCTGGCGACCCTGAATGCATGGCCCTGTGGACGCGCTTCAAAGACATCTCGCTGTCCCACTGCCAGAAGACCTACGAGTTGCTCAACGTCAAGCTGACCATGGCCGACGTGATGGGCGAAAGCGCCTACAACGCCGACCTGGCCAACGTGGTTGCCGACCTCAAGGCCAAGGGCCTGCTGGTCGAAGACCAGGGCGCCCAGTGCGTGTTCCTTGATGAATTCAAGAACAGCGAAGGCGAGCCGCTGCCAGTGATCGTGCAGAAGGCTGACGGCGGTTACCTGTACGCCACTACCGACCTGGCAGCCGTGCGCTACCGCAGCAACGTGCTCAAGGCCGACCGCGCCCTGTACTTCGTCGACCAGCGCCAGGCGCTGCACTTCAACCAGGTGTTCGAAGTTGCGCGTCGCGCCGGTTTCGTCGGCCACCCGATGCAGATGGAGCACATGGGCTTCGGCACCATGAACGGCGCCGATGGCCGCCCGTTCAAGACCCGCGATGGCGGCACGGTCAAGCTGATCGACCTGCTCACTGAAGCCAAAGACCGTGCCTACGCGCTGGTCAAGGAAAAGAACCCGAGCCTGGCCGAGGAAGAACTGCGACACATCGGCGAAGTGGTGGGTATCGGCGCGGTGAAATACGCCGACCTGTCCAAGCACCGCACCAGCGACTACAGCTTCAACTTCGAACTGATGCTCAACTTCGAGGGTAATACTGCGCCCTACCTGCTGTACGCCTATACCCGTGTGGCGGGTGTGTTTCGCAAGTTGGGCAAAGGCTTCAACGAGGTGGACGGTAAGATCGAGCTGCACGCCGCCCATGAGCAGGACCTGGCCGCACGCCTGGCGCAATTCGGCGAAATCCTCAACAACGTGGCTGAAAAGGGCACGCCCCACGTGCTGTGCAGCTACCTGTACGACCTCGCCGGTCTGTTCTCCAGCTTCTACGAAAACTGCCCGATCCTCGCAGCCGAAACCCCGCAGCAGCAGCAAAGCCGCCTGCGCCTGGCCGCTCTGACCGGTCGCACCCTGAAACAAGGCTTGGAGCTGCTCGGCCTGGAAACCCTGGAGCGCATGTAAGTTGGCTGCCAAGAAAAAACCCGCACCCAAGCGCGGCGCCAGCCGCACCCAGGCGCCGGCCAAACAGCCGATACCCGGCTGGGTTTGGCTGGCGGTCGGTCTCACCGTCGGCGCCTTCATCGTCTTCCTGATGAAGCTCGAGCCCGGTGGCGGCGACATCAAACGCGCCAAGCCCGAGCCACAAAAGTCGGAGAAGGTCGTCGAGTCCAGCAAGTCCACGCCTGCCAGCGCCCAGCAGCAACAGCAGCAGCCCGTGAAGCCGAAGTACGACTTCTACACCTTGCTGCCCGAGTCGGAAGTGATCGTGCCGCCAGAAGCGGTGCCAGAAAAAACGCCGCCCGTGCCCGCACAACCGGTGCCCCCGGTTACGCCTGCTGAAGCAGCGAAGATCGATACCGCTCGGGCTCAGGCGGCCCTGCTGGGGCAAACGCCACCGCCAGCACCTCCGGTGATCAAGCCGGCGGCAACCACCCTGTTCTTCCTGCAGGCCGGCTCGTTCCGCAAGGAGGCCGACGCCGATAAAGTGCGAGCGCAGATCATTCTGCTCGGACAGGCGGTGAAGGTGGAGTCGGGCACCGTCAAGGATGAGACCTGGTACCGCGTGCTGGTCGGTCCATTCAGCAACCGCGAACAACTGACCGTGGCGCAGAAGCAGTTGGCAGGGGCAGGTTTCAGTAATCTGTTGCTGCAACAGCGCCAGACGCGCCAGTGACGAAGAAGGCCTTGCCGCTCAGCGCGACAAGGCCTTTTTTCTGCCTAGCGGCGTTCGGTGTTGGCCTGGGAAATCTGGCCATTCAACGTCCAGAAGTCATACAGCACACCGACCAGGAACAGCCCGCCGGTAAAGAAGTAGATGATGGCGGTGATCCATTTGCCCTGGTACAGGCGATGCGCGCCAAAAATGCCCAGGAATGTCAGCAGGAGCCAGGCAATGTTGTAGTCGATGCGCCCAGACTGGAAGCGCATGTCGGCCTCCCGATCCATGGACGGAATCAGGAACAGGTCGATCAGCCAGCCTATGCCCAGCAGGCCCAGGGTGAAGAACCAGATCGTCCCAGTGATCGGCTTGCCGTAATAGAAACGGTGCGAACCGGTAAAGCCGAAAATCCACAGCAGGTAGCCAATGACCTTGCTGTGGGTGTCGTGATACGGCGCCCCCTGTTGATAACTGTTCATTCATAGCCCCCGTGGGTTATCTGAAAATTTTCTAAGAAAAAATGTGACTTTTCCGTCACAGCCCGACGTACGGCACCATGACAATCGACCAACGGCCCAGAAACTGATCAAAAAGCTGTTATAAAGTTGCGCGCCTACACACAACATTCATAAGAGCTTCATCTATGCCGCCTTTATTCAAGACATGGCTGACCCTCTGCCTATTATTGCCCCTGGCCGCTCATGCCACCAACCGTGAGCAACGTCTTCCCAGCGGTTTCACCGGCTATACCAGCAACGCCACGGTGAAACATGCCCCGGTCAAACAGACCACGTTGCGCGCCCGCCCGGGCTCTTCCGCCAAGGCCCATAACCTGCCGGCCGTGGCGGCGATGTCGCCCAAGCAGAGCAGCGACGTCCTTAGCCGCGCCGTCAACGTGCTCGGTACGCCCTACGTTTGGGGCGGTAGCAGCCCTAAAAAAGGCTTCGATTGCAGCGGGCTGGTCAAATACGCCTTCAACGATGTGGCTGACGTCGATTTGCCGCGCACCTCCAATGCCATGGCCCAGGGCCACGGCGTGAAGGTGGCCAAGGGTGACCTCAAGCCAGGCGACCTGATCTTCTTCAACATTAAAAGCCGCCGGGTCAACCATGTTGCCATCTACCTGGGCAACGACCGCTTCATCCATGCACCGCGGCGCGGCAAGCGAGTGAGCATCGACAACCTGAGCAAGCCCTACTGGCAGCAGCACTATGTGGTCGCCAAGCGGGTGCTGCCGAAGGATCAACAGCAATTGGCGCTGGCCAAGCGCTGACAATTCGGGCCTCTTCGCGTCACTCGGCGCAAGAGGCCCTGATCGCCCTTAGCACGGGCTGATCAACCCTTTATCCCTCAACCCCCGCAGCGCCCCCTCCATTGTCCGCATCCCCTCTGAGGCCCCCGCCTGCATCACCGAGCACAGTTGCGCCATCCGCCCTTCGCGAATCAGGTTGCGCACCGCAGGCGTGGCCATGAGCACCTCCCTGGCAGCCACACGGCCCCCGCCCACACGCTTTACCAACACCTGAGCCACCACCATGCGCAGTGATTCGGCCAACATTGCCCGCACCAATGGCTTCTCCTCGGCAGCGAACACCTCTACCAGCCGGTCGACGCTGCTCGCCGCCGAGCGTGTATGCACTGTCGCCAGCACCAGGTGCCCCGTCTCCGCCGCCCGTAATGCCAGGCGAATGGTTTCAAGATCACGCAGCTCGCCAATCATGATCACGTCCGGGTCCTGGCGCAGCGCGCTGCGTAACCCGTGAGCGAAGTCACGGCAGTGCCGACCGACCTCACGCTGGTTGACCAGGCTGCGCTGGCTGCTGTGGATAACTTCTACTGGGTCCTCCAGTGTGACGATATGCAAGGACCGCTCGCGGTTGATCTGGTCGATCAGGGTTGCCAGCGTGCTGGATTTACCGCTGCCAGTGGGCCCTCCGACCAGAATCAGACCATCCGTGCACTGCGCAACAGCTCGAAACACTTCTTCAAGGTTCAGTTCCTCGAGGGTCGCGATTCGCTTTGGAATGAGGCGAAAGGTCGCCGCCGGCCCCTTCAGTTGACGAAACAGGTTCAGACGAAAGCGGCCGATCGACGGTAACGCCAGCGCAAGATCCTGCTCATCACCCTGCGCCCACTGCTGGCGCTGGTCGTCATCGAGCCAGGGCGCCAGGCTATCGGTCAGTGCCGCCGGCAGTACGCAAGGCAGGTTCATGCGGTGCAGCTCGCCATCCAGGCGCAACATCGGTATTTCGCCCGCAGCCAGGTGCAGGTCACTGGCCCCTGCCTCCGCAGCCCGGGCCAGCAGGTCGGTCACGTCCATGAGACTCCCCAAAGGCCATCAAGCAGGTAGAATGCCGCAGACTCCTGAGCCGACGGCATCGATCCATGTCCACCATAGCAGACAACCTTTCCGCCCTCGCCACCCGTATCGATAGCGCAGCCCGGGCCGCTGGGCGTGAGCCGGCCAGCGTCCACCTGCTGGCGGTGAGCAAGACCAAACCGGCCAGCGCGATACGCGAGATCCATGCCGCAGGTGTGCGCGATGTCGGCGAAAACTACCTTCAGGAGGCCTTGGCCAAACAGGTCGAACTGCGCGACCTGCCCTTGATCTGGCACTTCATCGGCCCCATTCAGTCGAACAAGACCAAAGCCATCGCCGAGCATTTCGACTGGGTACATTCCGTGGACCGCCTGAAAATTGCCCAACGCCTGTCAGAACAGCGGCCCAGTGCCCTGCCGCCGCTGAACATCTGCCTGCAGGTAAATGTCAGCGGCGAACAGAGCAAATCTGGCTGCGCCCCGGCAGACCTGCCGGCACTGGCCAACGCCGTGGCCGCGTTGCCCAACCTGCGCCTGCGCGGGCTGATGGCGATCCCCGAACCCAGCGAAGACCGTGCTACCCAAGAGGCTGCCTTCGCCAGCCTGCGTCAGTTGCAGGAAGGCCTGGGGCTTGGCCTGGACACGCTGTCCATGGGCATGAGCCATGACCTTGAAGCCGCAATCGCACAAGGCGCGACCTGGGTGCGTATCGGCACCGCCCTGTTCGGCGTGCGCAATTACGGGCCTGTCTGATTCCATGCTTTACTCACTCTTTCCCTCAAGGACCTGACATGAGCAAGACACGTATTGCTTTCATCGGCGCCGGCAACATGGCCGCCAGCCTGATCGGCGGCCTGCGCGCCCAGGGCCTGGACGCCGCACAGATCCGCGCCAGCGACCCGGGCGCCGAGACCCGCGCCCGCGTCCAGGCCGAGCACGGCATCGAGGTTTTCGATGACAACGCCCAGGCCATCGCCGATGCCGACGTCATCGTCCTGGCGGTCAAGCCGCAGGTGATGAAGACCGTGTGCCAGACCCTGCAGCCCACCCTGCAGAAGGGCCAACTGATCATCTCCATCGCCGCCGGCATCACCTGCGCCAGCCTGCAGGCCTGGGTCGGCGCCCGCCCGGTGGTGCGCTGCATGCCCAATACTCCGGCGCTGCTGCGCCAGGGTGTCAGTGGCTTGTACGCCACAGCAGAAGTGTCTGCCGAGCAACGCCAGCAGGCCGAGCAGCTGCTGTCGGCCGTGGGCACCGCCCTGTGGCTGGAGCAGGAACAACAACTCGATGCCGTCACTGCCGTGTCTGGCAGCGGCCCGGCCTATTTCTTCCTGCTGATCGAAGCCATGACCGCGGCGGGGGAAAAACTTGGCCTGCCGCGTGAAACCGCCTCCCAGCTGACTTTGCAGACTGCTCTGGGCGCCGCACGCATGGCCGTGGCCAGTGACGTCGACGCCGCCGAACTGCGCCGCCGCGTCACCTCTCCGGCGGGCACCACGGAAGCGGCGATCAAATCGTTCCAGAGCAACGGTTTCGAGGCCATCGTCGAGCAGGCGCTGGAGGCTGCGTCAAAGCGTTCCGCCGAGCTGGCCGAGCAATTGGGCAAATAAGGAGTCATTGATGAATGCACTGTCCGGCGCCGCGATCTTCGTGGTGCAAACCCTGGTCAGCCTGTACCTGGTGATCGTCCTGCTGCGCTTCGTGTTGCAGCTGGTCAAGGCCAACTTCTACAACCCGCTGTGCCAGTTCGCGGTACGCGCCACCCAACCACTGCTCAAGCCCATCCGTCGCATCATCCCCAGCGTTGGCGGCCTGGATACCTCGTCGTTGCTGCTGTCGGTGGTCATCCAGGCGTTGCTGATGGGCTTCGTGCTGATGGTTACCTACGGCACCTTCGGTGATGTCCTGCACCTGCTGATGTGGGCGATCATCGGTATCACCTCGCTGTTCCTCAAGATCTTCTGGGTCGCGATGATCGTCATGGTGATCGTGTCCTGGGTCGCGCCCAACAGCCACAACCCGGCTGCCGAGCTGGCCTACCAGATCAGCGAGCCGGTGCTGGCACCGTTCCGCCGCATCGTGCCTAACCTGGGCGGCATGGACATCTCGCCGATCTTTGCCTTCCTGGCCATTCAGGTTATCCAGTCGTTCGTCATGCCCCCGCTGGCCGCCTACGCTGGCATGCCACAGGAACTGTGGCGGATGATCTGACCCGGTTGCCCCTGGCGGTAAGCCTTCGCTTGCCGCTGGGGGTAGCGCTCTTTAGACTTACGCCTCCGTCAAGCGTGAGCAGGGTCGATGTCCACTGTCCTTCCCGAAGATTCCGTCGGTCTGGTTACACCGCAAATAGCCCGGTTCGATGAACCGCTGGCGCTGGCCTGTGGCCGCTCCCTGGCCAGCTACGAGCTGGTTTACGAAACCTATGGCACCCTGAATGCCAGCGCGAGCAATGCCGTGCTGATCTGCCATGCACTGTCTGGCCATCACCACGCCGCTGGTTACCATGCCGCCACTGACCGCAAGCCGGGCTGGTGGGACAGCTGCATCGGTCCTGGTAAACCCATCGACACCAACCGCTTCTTCGTGGTCAGCCTGAACAACCTCGGCGGCTGCAACGGCAGTACCGGCCCAAGCAGCGTCAACCCGGTAACTGGCAAGCCCTATGGCGCCGACTTCCCGGTGCTGACCGTGGAAGACTGGGTACATAGCCAGGTGCGTCTGGCCGATCGCCTCGGCATCCAGCAGTGGGCTGCAGTCGTCGGCGGCAGCCTGGGCGGCATGCAGGCGCTGCAGTGGACCATCACCTACCCCGACCGCGTGCGCCATTGCGTCGATATCGCCTCTGCACCCAAGCTGTCGGCGCAAAACATCGCCTTCAACGAAGTGGCGCGCCAGGCCATCCTCACCGACCCCGAATTCCACGGCGGCTCGTTCCAGGACCAGGGCGTGATCCCCAAGCGCGGCCTGATGCTGGCGCGCATGGTCGGGCACATCACCTACCTGTCGGATGACTCCATGGGTGAAAAATTCGGCCGCGAGCTCAAGAGCGACAAGCTCAACTACGACTTTCACAGCGTCGAATTCCAGGTCGAGAGTTACCTGCGCTATCAGGGCGAGGAGTTTTCTGGCCGTTTCGACGCCAATACCTACCTGCTGATGACCAAGGCGCTGGACTACTTCGACCCGGCGGCGGCCAATGACGGTGACCTTGCCGCGACCCTGGCCCATGTCACGGCGGACTATTGCATCATGTCGTTCACCACCGACTGGCGATTCTCGCCGGCGCGCTCACGCGAGATCGTCGATGCCCTGATGGCAGCACGCAAGAACGTCTGCTACCTGGAGATCGACTCGCCCTACGGGCACGATGCCTTCCTGATCCCCACGCCTCGCTACATGCAGGGTTTCTCGAACTACATGAACCGCATCGCCATCTGAGGACAGCATGAGAGCCGACCTGGAAATCATCCACGACTGGATTCCCGCCGGTAGCCGGGTACTCGACCTGGGCTGCGGCAGCGGCGAGCTGCTTGCGTCGCTGCGCGATCGCAAGCAGGTCACCGGCTATGGCCTGGAGATCGACGCCGACAACATCGCCGCCTGCGTGGCCAAAGGCGTCAACGTCATCGAGCAGGACCTCGACAAGGGCCTGGGCAACTTTGCCAGCAACAGTTTCGACGTAGTGATCATGACCCAGGCCCTGCAGGCCGTGGAGTATCCCGACCGCATCCTCGATGAGATGCTGCGGGTGGGTCGCCAGTGCATCATCACCTTCCCCAACTTCGGCCACTGGCGTTGCCGCTGGTACCTGGCGACCAAAGGCCGCATGCCGGTATCGGACTTCATGCCATATACCTGGTACAACACGCCGAACATCCACTTCTGCACCTTCGCTGACTTCGAAGAGCTGTGCCACGAGCGCCATGCCAAGGTCCTGGACCGTCTGGCGGTCGACCACCTGCACCGTAACGGGTGGGGCGGGCGGCTATGGCCTAATCTTCTAGGTGAAATCGGCATTTATCGCGTCAGCAGCCCTGGCCTGCAGGAGCACCAGCTCGCGGTCTGAGGCCCACCGGAGGAATCGCACCATGCGTCGCCTAGCCCTGTTCCTGATCAGCCTGTGCCTGGCCTTGCCGGTACTGGCTGCCGATGCCGCCAAACCCGAGCGCAAGGAAGTCTTCGGCGACGTGACGGTGCATTACAGCGCCTTCACCTCAAGCATGTTGCAGCCGGATGTCGCAGCGGCCACCGGGCTCACCCGCAGCAAGAACCAGGGCGTGCTCAACATTGCCGTGATCAAGGCAGGCAAGCCGGCCCCGGCGGTGGTCAGCGGTACGGTGCAGGACCTGACCGGGCGCAGCAACCCGCTGTCGTTCAAACAGATTACCGA
Organism: Pseudomonas sp. NBRC 111131; assembly: GCF_001320525.1. Taxonomy (NCBI): domain Bacteria; kingdom Pseudomonadati; phylum Pseudomonadota; class Gammaproteobacteria; order Pseudomonadales; family Pseudomonadaceae; genus Pseudomonas; species Pseudomonas sp. NBRC 111131. The sequence continues at coordinate 61,525 of NZ_BCBH01000015.1, forward strand.
TCAGGGCGCGGTGTACTACATCGCCCAGTTCAAAATCGAACAGCCCGAGACCCTGACGTTCGACCTGAATGTCGAAACCGGCGGGGTCAGCCATAAACTCAGCTTCAATCAGGAAGTGTTCCCAGGCGAATGATGAATTTCCAGCAACTCGTATTGGCCAGCCACAACGCCGGCAAACTCAAGGAACTCCAGGCCATGCTCGGCCAGGCGGTGCAACTGCGCTCGATCGGTGAGTTCAGCCAGGTAGAGCCGGAAGAGACCGGCCTGTCGTTCGTCGAAAATGCCATCCTCAAGGCGCGTAATGCGGCACGCATCTCTGGCCTGCCGGCCCTGGCCGACGATTCGGGCCTGGCGGTGGATTTCCTCGGTGGTGCGCCGGGCATCTACTCAGCGCGCTATGCCGATGGCAAGGGCGATGCAGCGAACAACGCCAAGTTGCTCGAAGCGCTCAAGGATGTGCCGCAGGAGCAGCGCGGCGCTCAGTTCGTCTGTGTCCTGGCACTGGTGCGCCATGCCGATGACCCGCTGCCGATCCTCTGTGAAGGGCTCTGGCACGGGCGCATCATGTTTACCGCCAGTGGCGAGCATGGTTTCGGCTACGATCCGCTGTTCTGGGTGCCCGAGCGCAATTGCTCCAGCGCAGACCTCGCCCCGGCCGACAAGAACCAGCTCAGCCACCGCGCCCGCGCCATGGCCCTGCTGCGCCAACGTCTGGGCCTGGCATGATCGAGACGCTGTCCACCCAGCCGCGCCAGCCTGGCGTGGCGGGTTTCGCCACGCTGCCACCCTTGGCCTTGTACATCCACATCCCGTGGTGCGTGCGCAAGTGCCCTTACTGCGACTTCAATTCTCACGCCGCTGGCCCCGAGCTGCCCGAAGAGGCCTATGTCGATGCCCTGCTGACGGACCTGGATCAGGAACTGGCTGCCGTGCAAGGTCGGCCGATTTCCTCGATCTTCTTTGGCGGCGGTACCCCAAGCCTGTTCAGCGCCAATGCCCTAGGACGCTTGCTGCGCGGTGTGGAACAACGCATCCCATTCGCGCCGGACATCGAAATTACCCTGGAGGCCAACCCAGGGACCTTCGAGCAAGAGAAGTTCAAGGCCTACCGGCAGACGGGAATCAACCGCCTGTCCATCGGCGTGCAAAGTTTCCAGCCGGCCAAACTCGAAGCGCTGGGCCGCATCCACAACGGCGATGAGGCGATCCGCGCCGCCAGCATGGCGCGCGCGGCAGGCTTCGACAACTTCAACATGGACCTGATGCACGGCCTGCCCGACCAGTCGCTGGACGACGCACTGGGCGACCTGCGTCAGGCCATCGACCTGGGGCCGACCCACCTGTCCTGGTACCAGTTGACCGTGGAACCCAACACGGTGTTCTGGAACCAGCCACCGGAGCTGCCCGAGGACGATATTCTCTGGGACATCCAGGAAGCCGGCCAGGCCCTGATGGCCACGAACGGCTTCAAGCAGTACGAGGTTTCGGCCTATGCCCAGCCGGGCCGCGCCGCCAGGCACAACCTGAACTATTGGCGCTTCGGCGACTTCATCGGCATCGGTGCCGGCGCCCATGGCAAGCTGACCTTTGCCGACGGCCGCATCTTGCGCACGTGGAAAACCCGCCTGCCCAAGGACTACCTTAACCTGGCCAAACCGTTCAAGGCGGGCGAGAAGCTGCTGCCGGTAGACGAGTTGCCGTTCGAATTCCTGATGAATGCGCTGCGCCTGACCGATGGCGTGGAAGCCGAGCTGTTCAGCCAACGCACGGGACTGCCGCTGGCGCAACTGGCCGAGGCGCGCCGGGCAGCCGAACAAAAGGGCCTTTTGCAGGTCGAACCGGATCGATTGGTGGCAACGCCACGCGGCCAGTTGTTCCTCAATGACCTGCTGCAGTATTTCTTGACCTAAGGATGACCCATGGATCTGGTACTTGATCTGCTGGCGACGGTTTCCCGCTGGAGCCGTAGCAACCTGTCTGAGATTTCCCTGGCCCTTGTAGGCTGCCTGCTGGTGTTGTTCGGCACCGATATCAAAGCCTGGGTCGAGCAACGCCTGGGCGGCCTGGCGGGTGCCCTGCGCGTTCCGTTCATGGCGGCGCTGGTGATGATCGGCAGTGGTGCGGCGCTGATCTATGCCACGCCGTGGGTGGTGAAGGGGCTGAGCCAGTTCAACAACTATGCGTTGGCGCCGGTGCTGTTGGTGGTGCTGGTGTTGATTGGCGTGGTGGCTGATCGCCGAGGATAACTACCGCTTCAGCATCGGGCTTAGCCTGTGAGGGCGGGTTTATCCGCTTTCAGCGTGCCGCTGCGGTGCAAAAAAACCGCCTCTCTCAAGGCGGTTTTTTCGTCTGCTTTTGTGCAAGTGCGGCGCGAAAGGCTCATGCAGCCAATCAGACCACCTTCTCGAACTTCAAATCCCACACCCCATGCCCCAAGCGCTCACCACGGCGCTCGAACTTGGTGATCGGCCGCTCTGGCGGGCGCGGCACATAGGCGCCATCCGCCGCCTGGTTACGGTAACCCGGCGCAGCGCTCATCACTTCCAGCATGTACTCGGCATACGGCTCCCAGTCGGTCGCCATATGGAACACGCCGCCCGGCTTGAGCTTGCGGCGTACCAGCTCGGCAAACTCCAGCTGGACGATACGGCGCTTGTGGTGGCGTGCCTTGTGCCACGGGTCGGGGAAGAACAGCATCAAACGGTCGAGGCTGTTATCAGCCACGCAGCGATTGAGCACTTCGATGGCGTCGCAATCGTACACCCGCAGGTTCTTCAGGCCCTGGGTCAGCACGCCGTTGAGCAACGCGCCTACCCCCGGACGGTGCACTTCGACACCGATGAAGTCCTGCTCAGGCGCGGCAGCGGCCATTTCCAGCAGGGAATGGCCCATGCCAAAACCGATCTCCAGGGTGAGGGGCGCCGAACGGCCGAATACCTGGTCGTAATCCACCGGGGCGTCAGCCAGTGGCAGGATGTACAACGGGCCGCCCTGGTCCAGGCCGCGCTGCTGGCCTTCGGTCATGCGCCCGGCGCGCATCACGAAACTTTTGATGCGACGGTGTGGGCGCGCTTCGCCGTCAGGGGTGATCGGCGTATCTTGCGATTCAGTCATCAGGAGCTCTTACTTGATCAGACCATCCAGCGGCGAAGAGGCGCTGGCATAGAGTTTCTTCGGCATGCGCCCGGCGAGGTAGGCCATGCGCCCGGCGACAATAGCGTGCTTCATGGCTTCGGCCATCAGCACCGGCTGCTGGGCATGGGCGATGGCCGAGTTCATCAGCACGGCTTCACAGCCCATTTCCATGGCGATGGTGGCGTCGGAAGCAGTGCCCACACCGGCATCGACCAGCACCGGCACCTTGGATTCTTCCAGGATGATCTGCAGGTTATAGGGGTTGCAGATGCCCAGGCCGGTACCGATCAGGCCAGCCAGGGGCATGACCGCGATGCAGCCGGCTTCGGCCAGCTGGCGGGCGATGATCGGATCGTCGCTGGTGTAGACCATCACGTCGAAACCGTCCTTGACCAGCACTTCGGCGGCCTTGAGCGTTTCGATCACGTTGGGGAACAAGGTTTTCTGGTCAGCCAGCACTTCCAGCTTGACCAGGTTATGGCCATCGAGCAGCTCACGGGCCAGGCGGCAGGTACGCACGGCTTCGACCGCGTCGTAGCAACCGGCGGTGTTCGGCAGAATGGTGTAACGGTCCGGCGGCAGCACGTCGAGCAGGTTCGGCTCGCCCGGGTTCTGGCCGATGTTGGTGCGGCGCACGGCAACGGTGACGATTTCGGCACCCGAGGCCTCGATGGCCAGGCGGGTTTCTTCCATGTCACGGTACTTGCCGGTGCCGACCAGCAGGCGCGACTGGAAAGTGCGTCCGGCCAGGGTAAAAGGCTTGTCGCTACGAACGTTGCTCATCGTGGTTCCTCTGGAAAAGGTTGCTGGACTTGCAGGTGAATCGCCGGGCCGGAATCAGCCGCCACCGATGGCGTGGACCACTTCGACCTGGTCGCCGTCATTCAGCAGTGTGCTGTCGTGCTGGCTGCGTGGCACGATATCCAGGTTGAGCTCCACTGCCACCCGGCGCCCGGTCAGCTCCAGGCGGCTCAGCAGGGCTGCGACGCTTTCGCCAGCGGGCAATTCGTAGGGTTCACCGTTCAGTTGAATGCGCATGCGCACGGCCACCGTTGTGCTTTGGGGGCCCGCATTCTAGCGCCGATCAGCACTTCAACCCAAGGGCGATGGAGGCCATTAGTCGTGATTGTGGACCACTTGGTCAGCCCAGCCGCCAGGCTGCCATGCCCAGGCACAGCCAACCGGCAAGCAGGCACAGGCCACCGATGGGCGTGATGATGCCCAGCTTGCCCAGCCCGCTCAGGGTCAGCAGGTACAGGCTACCGGAGAACAGGACGATACCCAGTGCGAACAGACCGCCGGCCCAGCCGACCAGACGCCCCGGCAAGTGCGCCGCAAGCAAGGCAACGCCGAACAGTGCCAGGGCGTGGACCAACTGGTAGGTCACACCGGTATGAAAGATTGCCAGGTAGTCGGCTGTCAGGCGGTTCTTCAACCCATGTGCGGCAAATGCACCCAGGGCGACACCGGTGAAGCCGAAAAAGGCGGCGAGCATCAGGAAGCTGCGAAGCATGGGAGGACTCCTTGTATCGGGTCTGTATAATGGCCCGTTCCAACGGTCCGGCCAAGCCATCGCCATGCTGTCATCCCTTATCCGTCGACTCGCCCGCGCCCTGCTCTGGTTCGCTGCCGGGAGCATCGTGCTGGTACTGGTGTTTCGCTGGGTGCCACCACCCGGGACTGCGTTGATGGCCGAGCGTAAGGTGCAGTCATGGATCAGTGGCGAGCCGATCGAGCTGCAGCGCGACTGGGAACCGTGGGAGAACATCTCCGACGAGCTCAAGGTTGCGGTGATTGCCGGAGAAGACCAGAAGTTCGCCTATCACTGGGGTTTCGATATCCCGGCCATCCAGGCAGCGCTCGCGTCCAATGAGCGGGGCGGTAGCATTCGGGGTGCCAGCACGCTGACCCAGCAAGTGGCCAAGAATTTGTTCCTTTGGTCCGGCCGCAGCTGGTTCCGCAAGGGTCTCGAGGCCTGGTTCACAGCACTGATCGAGCTCTTCTGGTCGAAAGAGCGCATCCTTGAGGTCTACCTGAACAGTGCCGAATGGGGCAAAGGGGTGTTTGGCGCCCAGGCGGCGGCGCGCTATCACTTTGGTATTGATGCCCGCCAGCTGAGCCGCCAGCAAGCAGCGCAATTGGCCGCGGTGCTGCCCAGCCCGATCAAGTGGAATGCCAGCCAGCCCAGTGCTTACGTGGCCAGCAGGGCAAGCTGGATTCGCCGGCAGATGAGCCAGCTGGGGGGCCCTGCCTACCTCATGCAACTGAAGACTACGCCCAGGCTGTGAGCCAACGCTCGCTGCCGTGGCGTTATCGCCGGTAAGCCGATAGAAATTGAAACGCCGAAAATGAAAAGCCGCCGTCCCTCTTGGGCCAGCGGCTTTCTTGTGGAGCCAGAAGTAGATCAGGCTGCAATCAGCGCCTTCACCTTGTTCATCGCGTTTTTTTCCAGCTGGCGAATACGCTCCGCCGAAACGCTGTACTTGTCCGCCAGCTCGTGCAAGGTCGCTTTCTCTTCGGCGAGCCAACGTTGGTAGAGGATGTCACGGCTACGCTCGTCCAGGCCCTGCAGTGCTTCATGCAGGTTACTGGTGGAGTTGTCGCTCCAGTCCGCATCTTCAAGCTGCACAGCCGGATCGTAGCGATGGTCTTCCAGGTAATGCGCAGGCGACTGAAAGGCGCTGTCATCGTCAGCTTCTGCAGCTGGGTCGAAGGCCATGTCCTGGCCACTCAGACGGCTTTCCATTTCGCGCACTTCACGCGGCTCTACGCCGAGGCTTTCGGCTACCCGGTGCACTTCATCGTTGTTCAGCCACGCCAGGCGCTTCTTCTGGCTGCGCAGGTTGAAGAACAGCTTGCGCTGAGCCTTGGTGGTGGCGACCTTGACGATGCGCCAGTTGCGCAGGATGAATTCGTGAATTTCCGCCTTGATCCAGTGCACGGCGAAGGACACCAGGCGCACGCCCATTTCAGGGTTGAAGCGCTTGACTGCCTTCATCAGGCCGACGTTGCCTTCCTGGATCAGGTCGGCCTGGGCCAACCCGTAGCCTGCGTAGCTACGGGCGATATGTACGACGAAACGCAGGTGGGCCATCACCATTTGCCGAGCGGCCTCAAGATCCTGCTCATAATAGAGACGCTCGGCCAGATCACGCTCCTGCTCGACAGACAGCAGCGGGATGCTGTTGACCGTGTGCACGTAGGCTTCCAGGTTTGCACCGGGTACCAGGGCATAGGCAGGTTGCAACGATGTGGTCATTCAAGAACCTCCGACTTACCAGACTCGCGCCTTGTGGGCACTGCCAACATAGACCTGGAACCAAGGTACAAGTTCCAAAGATGAAAAATTGTCAATGCTGGCACAGAAAAACTATCGAGGCGCCAGCTCGTTCAAGTGGCGGGCGACTGCGATCCATGCACCGATATACCCCAACAGCACCGCTCCGATCAAGAGCGACAGACCATCGGACGCCGGCACCCCCCCCAGGGCGAAGTCACTGCCATACAACCCGGACAGCCCTACCACGGCCTCGTTCAGCCAGTTCAGGCCAAAGGCCAGGATCGCCCAGGCCAACAGGCCTGCGCCCAGGCCGTACAAGGCGCCCATGTACAGGAAAGGCCTGCGCACATAGCTGTCGGTGCCGCCAACCAGCTTGATCACTTCGATCTCGATACGGCGGTTTTCAATGTGTAGACGAATTGTGTTACCGATTACTAACAGCAGGGCAGAAATCAGCATGACCGCCAGGCCAAAGACGAACCGGTCGCCCAGCTTGAGGATTGCTGCAAGCCGCTCCACCCACACCAGGTCGAGCTGTGCGTTTTCCACCCGTGGCAGCTCGGACAGGCGCTGACGCAAGGCCTCCAGGGCCGGTTTATCCACTTCGTTGGGGGTTACCACCACCACGCCAGGCAACGGGTTATCGGGCAACTCACGCAGGGCTTCACCCAACCCCGACTGCTGCTGGAATTCCTCCAGGGCCTGCTCACGGCTTATGTACTGGGCGTCGGCCACGCCCGGCATGCCCTTGATTTCGTCGCGCAGGGCTTCGCCTGCCTTGCTGCCCGCATCGAGCTTGAGGTACAGCGAGATCTGTGCCGCGCGCTGCCAGGAGCCGCCGAGTTTCTCGACGTTCTTCAACAGCAGGGACAAGCCCATGGGCATGCTCAAGGCCACTGCCATGACCAGGCAGGTGAAAAAACTGCCAATCGGCTGCTTGCCTAGACGGCGCAGGCTGTCGGCCAAGCTCGCCCGGTGGCTTTCCAGCCACGCGTGCAGGAGCGTGCGAAAATCCGGGCCATCATCGTCATGGTCGCCGCGCTTTTTCTTCGCAGGCGACGGGTCGGCGGCTTTCGGGGCGACCCGTTCGGAAACTTTCGGTGTACGTGTAGTGCTCATTGCCCGGCCTCCCCATCGCCGATCAGACGGCCACGCTGCAGGGTCAGCATGCGGTGGCGCATGCGCGCAATCAGTGCCAGGTCGTGGCTGGCGATCAACACCGTGGTGCCCAGGCGGTTGATGTCCTCGAACACGCCCATGATCTCCGCTGCCAGGCGCGGGTCGAGGTTACCGGTAGGTTCGTCCGCCAGCAGCAAGGCCGGCTGATGGACGATGGCGCGGGCAATACCTACCCGCTGCTGCTGGCCGGTGGACAGGTCGGCCGGAAACAGCTCGCCCTTGTCTACCAGTGACACGCGCTCCAGCGCCGAATCCACGCGCTTGGTGATCTCGGCCTTGGACAGGCCGAGAATCTGCAAAGGCAACGCGATGTTATTGAACACCGTACGGTCGAACAGCAACTGGTGGTTCTGGAACACCACACCAATCTGCCGACGCAGGAACGGGATCTGCGCATTGCTGATCTGGCCCAGGTCCTGCCCGGCCAGCATCAGTTTGCCGCTGGTCGGGCGCTCCATAGCCAGTAGCAGGCGCAGCAGGGTGCTCTTGCCGGCGCCCGAGTGGCCGGTGACGAACAGGAATTCGCCCCGGCGCGCCCGGAAACTCAGCTCATGCAAGCCGACATGGCCATTGGGATAGCGCTTGGCAACCTGTTCGAATCGGATCATGGGTGGTCTCGCTCGGCGAACAGGGCCTTGACGAACGGCTCGGCTTCAAAGGTGCGCAGATCATCGATGCCTTCACCGACGCCGATGAAGCGGATCGGGATGTTGAACTGCTTGGCCAGGGCAAAGATCACCCCGCCCTTGGCGGTGCCGTCCAGCTTGGTCAGCGCAAGGCCCGTCAGTTCGACGCTCTGGTTGAAATACTTGGCCTGGCTGATGGCGTTCTGACCGGTGCCGGCATCGAGTACCAGCAGCACCTCGTGGGGTGCCTCGGCGTCGAGCTTGCCCATGACCCGACGGACCTTTTTCAGCTCCTCCATCAGGTTGTCCTTGGTATGCAGGCGGCCGGCGGTGTCGGCAATCAGCACATCGGCGCCACGGGCCTTGGCGGCCTGCACGGCGTCGAAGATCACCGAAGCGGAGTCGGCCCCCGTGTGCTGGGCAATCACCGGGATCTGGTTGCGCTCGCCCCAGACCTGCAACTGCTCGACGGCGGCGGCACGGAAGGTGTCGCCGGCCGCCAGCATGACCTTCTTGCCTTCCAGCTGCAGTTTCTTGGCCAGCTTGCCGATGGTGGTGGTCTTGCCAGCACCGTTCACGCCCACCACAAGGATCACGTACGGTTTGTTCTGCGATTCGACTTTCAGCGGCTGCTCGACCGGACGCAGCAGGGCGGCCAGCTCGTCTTGCAGCGACTTGTACAGCGCGTCGGCGTCAGCCAGCTGTTTGCGTGCAACCTTCTGGGTCAGGTTCTGGACGATGGTCGATGTGGCTTCCACGCCGACGTCGGCGGTCAGCAGGCGGGTTTCGATTTCGTCGAGCAGGTCGTCATCGATGGCCTTTTTGCCCAGGAACAGGCTGGCCATGCCTTCGCCGATACTGGCACTGGTCTTCGACAGCCCCTGCTTGAGGCGAGCAAAGAAACCAGGTTTAGCCTGTTCGGAGACGGTTGGGGCGACAGCGACAGGCGCCGGCTCATGCTCGGGCTCATGCTCGGGCTCGGCCGCCGGGCGCTCCGGAATCGCCGGCGGGGCTTTGGGCTCGAGGTCTGGGACCAGGGCCACAGGCTCCTCCGCAACGGGCAGCACCAGGTTGCTGACAGGCGGCTCGACGGCAGCAACTGCAGCAGGGCTTTCGACCCGCGCGACGGCAGGTTCAAGGGCCGGTGCCGGCTCTGGCTCTGGCTCTGGCTCTGGCGCTGGGACCGGCGCAGGTTCAAGAGCCCGTACTGGCTCTGGCGCCGGCGAAGTCTCGTGGACAGGTGCAGGTTCGACAGGTGCAGGCTCAGGAGCAAGCACCGGCTCAGCGACCGCTGCGGGAGCTTCGGCGACCACCGGCTCGACCGGAGCCGCGTCAGGCTGCTCGACGGCGGGCTGCGACGCTAGCGGCTCTGCAGGCTGAGCATCAGGGGCTTGTGGCTGTTCGGCGACAGGTTGCTGCGGCTTCTTGCGAAACCAGCTGAACAGGCCTTTTTTCTCGCCAGCCTCGGCCGGCGCTTTTTTGTCGTCGTTGGAACCAAACATGGAAGACGGCTATCTCAGGGTAGCGATGAGCCACCAGCGGCACATCGGGAATTCTCTAAACGCAGAACAGACTATTTTGAATCCGGCTGGTTCATGCGCAATGTTTTGTCTTAATGGGCCTGCGGGCCAGAACGGCGACAGGCATGGTCGCCAGGCAACCGGATCAGTATCCTAGCACCTCCTGGCCCGCCGACGCTAAACCCAGCGGGCCGCCGAACAGGTTAATCACCGTATGAATGCTCTAGCCCGCCGCGCCGCTGGCCTGTTGCTCAGCACGCTCTGCCTGCCGCTCGCAGCCTTTGCTGCCGATGTGCAACCCACCCACGAGTTCATCCTCGACAACGGCCTCAAAGTGGTCGTGCGCGAGGACCACCGCGCGCCCGTGGTTGTTTCGCAGATCTGGTACAAGGTCGGCTCCAGCTACGAGACACCGGGCCAGACCGGCCTGTCTCACGCCCTGGAACACATGATGTTCAAGGGCAGCGCCAAAGTCGGCCCCGGCGAGGCTTCCCGCATCCTGCGCGATCTCGGTGCAGAAGAAAACGCCTTCACCAGCGACGACTACACCGCGTATTACCAGGTGCTTGCCCGCGACCGCCTGCCGGTCGCCTTCGAGCTGGAAGCCGACCGCCTGGCCAGCCTGCGCCTGCCGGCCGACGAGTTCAGCCGCGAGATCGAGGTGATCAAGGAAGAGCGCCGCCTGCGTACCGACGATCAGCCTAGCTCGAAAGCCTTCGAGCTGTTCCGCGCCATGGCCTTCCCGGCCAGCGGCTACCATACACCGACCATCGGTTGGATGGCCGACCTCGAACGCATGAAGGTCGAGGAACTGCGTCACTGGTACGAGTCCTGGTATGCGCCGAACAACGCCACGCTGGTGGTAGTTGGCGATGTCTCCGCCGACGAGGTCAAAGGCCTGGCGCAGAAGTATTTCGGCAGCATCCCCAAACGCGCCGTGCCACCGGCAAAGCTGCCACTGGAGCTCGCCGAACCGGGCCAGCGCCAGCTCACCCTGCACGTACGCACGCAGTTGCCCAGCCTGATCTACGGCTTCAACGTACCCGGCCTGGCCACCGCCAAGGAGCCACGCACCGTACATGCACTGCGATTGATCTCGGCCCTGCTTGATGGGGGTTACAGCGCGCGCCTTCCCGCACGCCTGGAGCGCGGCCAGGAGCTGGTAGCCGGCGCCTCGTCCAGCTACAACGCGTTCACCCGCGGCGACAGCCTGTTCCTCATCTCAGCCACACCCAATGTGCAGAAGAAAAAGACCCTGGCCGACGTCGAGCAAGGCGTCTGGCAACTGCTCGACGAGCTCAAGACCACCCCGCCCAGCGCCGAAGAGCTGGAGCGCGTGCGCGCTCAGGTGATCGCCGGGCTGGTCTACGATCGCGACTCCATCAGCAGCCAGGCCACCACCATCGGCCAGCTGGAAACGGTCGGCCTGTCCTGGAAGCTGATCGACAGCGAGCTGGACGAGCTCAAGCAAGTCACCCCCGAGGACATCCAGAACGCCGCCCGCACCTATTTCACCCGCGAACGCCTGAGCGTTGCCCACGTACTGCCTGAGGAGTCCGCTCATGAGTGATCGCAGCGCCCCACGTTACACCTCGATCGGTACGGGCCTGATCGTGCTGGTGGTGGCAGTGGCCGCCGTGCTGGCGCGCCCGGCTCACGCCGAAGCGACCAACAGCACCGCCCGCCCGTCCAACACCCTGCAGTCGCTGGCCGAGCTGGACAGCAAGGCACCCAGCCGCCGCCAGTTGAACATCCAGAACTGGACCACCGCTGAAGGCGCACGGGTCCTGTTCGTCGAAGCACGCGAGCTGCCGATGTTCGACCTGCGCGTGACCTTCGCTGCCGGCAGCAGCCAGGACGGCAACACGCCAGGCCTGGCCACCCTGACCAATGCCATGCTCAATGAAGGCGTGGCCGGCAAGGACGTGACGGCCATCGCTGAAGGCTTCGAAGGGCTGGGCGCTGACTTTGGCAATGGGTCCTACCGTGACATGGCCGTGGCCTCGCTGCGCAGCCTGAGCGCGAAAGACAAACGCGAGCCAGCACTGAAGCTGTTCGCCGAGGTCGCCGGCAAGCCAACCTTCCCGGAGGATGCGCTCAAACGCATCAAGAACCAGCTGCTGGCCGGTTTCGAATACGAGAAGCAGAACCCCGGGAAGATCGCTGGCAAGGCGCTGTTCGCCAAGCTCTATGGTGAGCACCCCTACGGCCACCCAAGTGATGGTACTGCCGAAAGCATCCCGGGTATCACCTTGGACCAGCTACGCACCTTCCACGCCAAGGCCTATGCCGCCGGCAACGCGGTGATCGCCCTGGTTGGTGACCTGAGCCGCTCCGAAGCCGAGGCCGTCGCAGCCCAGGTCTCCGCCGCCCTGCCCAAGGGCCCGGCCTTGGCCACGCCCGCCCAACCGGCGGAGCCCAAGCCAGGCAGCACGCACATTGACTTCCCATCCAAGCAGACCCACCTGATGCTGGCCGAGCTCGGCATCGACCGCCAGGACCCAGACTGGCCGGCGTTGTCGCTGGGTAACCAGATTCTCGGAGGCGGCGCCTTTGGCACCCGCCTGATGAGCGAAGTGCGAGAAAAACGCGGCCTTACCTACGGCGTCTACTCGGTCTTCAGCCCCATGCAGGTGCGCGGCCCGTTCATGATCAACCTGCAGACCCGCGCCGAACTCAGCGAGGGCACCCTCAAGCTGGTCCAGGACATCCTCGCCGACTACCTGAAAAACGGCCCGACCCAGCAAGAGCTGGACGATGCCAAGCGCGAACTGGCTGGCAGCTTCCCGCTGGCCAACGCCAGTAACGCGAGCATCGTCGGCCAACTGGGTGCCATCGGCTTCTATAACCTGCCATTGACCTGGCTTGAAGACTTCATGCAGCAGTCCCAGGCGCTGACGGTGGAACACGTCAAGGCAGCGATGAACAAGCACCTGGCAGCCGATAAACTGGTGATTGTCACCGCCGGCCCGAGCGTGCCGCAAAAGCCGCTGCCAGCCCCTACAAACAAACCCGCCGAGCAACCGCTCGGGGTACCGGAGCACTAATGCCTAGAGCCACCCCTAACGCCCGTGCACCACAGGGCCAGAGCAAGGGCCAGGGCCACCTGCGCATCATCGCTGGCCAATGGCGTAGCCGCCGCCTGGCGGTCCCTGAGGGCGAGGGCCTGCGCCCTACCCCGGATCGTGTGCGCGAAACCCTGTTCAACTGGCTGGCCCCCTACATCGAGGGTGCTCGGGTGCTGGATGCCTTCACCGGCAGCGGCGCCCTGGTGCTCGAAGCGCTGTCCCGCGGTGCCGAGGACGCCGTGGCGCTGGACAGCAACCCGGCAGCGATCAGCAACTTGAAGAACAACCTGGAGATCCTGCGCTGCCCACGCGGGCAGATCCTGCAGACCGACGCCCTGCGCTACCTGCAAGGCCCGGCCAAGCTGCAGTTCGACGTGGTGTTCCTCGACCCCCCTTTCCACCAGGACCTGCTGGCCGACACCTGCAATCTGCTGGAGCAGAACCAGTGGTTGCGTGAACAAGCCTGGGTCTACACCGAGAGCGAAGCGGCCCCCTCGACCCTGCAGATGCCTGGCAACTGGCGCCTGCACCGTGAGAAGAAGACCGGCCAGGTGCATTACGCGCTCTGGCAACGGGGCTGATCGGGGGCCCCCCTGCCCTAGACTTATGTAACGCAGGTAGCGCCCACGCTTGACCGAAGCTGCTCCGGCACATTGCCAACAGGAGCACATCGATCATGTCCACAGCCCGTTCAACGGCTCTGCAACGATTCACACTCGACAACGGCCTGGTGATCTACCTGCGTGAGGATCACCGTGCGCCGTTGGTTGCGGCCCAACTGTGGTACCACGTCGGCGCCAGCCAGGAGCCAACCGGGCAATCCGGGCTTTGCCATCTGGTCGAGCACTTGATGTTCGAGGGCAGCAGCAAGCTTGCCTCCGGGCAGTATGACAAGGTCATGGCCCAACTCGGCGGTGACCCCAATGCCATTACCACCCCCGATGCCACCTGTTTTCCCGTCACCCTTGCACCCAGCCGCCTGGAAGCGGCGCTGGAAATCCTGGCAGACTCGATGGCCAGTGCCACACTAGGCCCCCCGGTGTTCGCCCGAGAGCTGGAAGTGGTCAAGGCGGAGCGCCGCGAAAACATAGACAACATGCCCCTGGCCCAGGCTCATGAGCGCGCCTGGATTCTCGCCAACAGCCATACCCCCTACGCCACACCCACCGCTGGCCATCTGGCTGATTTGCAGCACCTGCACCAGACCGACGTACGCCGCTGGTATCAAGACTGGTATCACCCGAACAACGCCTCCCTGGTGGTGGTTGGTGATATCGACATGCAGACCCTACGCCCCCTGGTCGAGCGCCATTTCGCCACCATCCCGGCGGGCCGTCTGCCCGAACGCTGGATACCTGCACCGAACCGGCGCTTCAAGCACCGCTGCCAGACCATTGCCCTGGCGGGCCTGCTGCCCGGGGCAATAATGGCCTTCAATACGCCCAGCCTTGCCACCGCGACCAACCCGATACAAGCACAGGCCCTGCGCCTCATTCCGCAATTACTGGCCAATGGCAGCAGCTCGCGCCTGTCATTGCGCAAGGTACGTGGCGAAGCCGTGCTGCTGCGGGCTCAGGCACGCTATCAGCACCTGCAGCGAGGCGACAGCCTGCTGACCGTCGAGCTGTATGCCAACCCGGCCAATGCCACGGCGCAGGTGGCCACCGATGCGGTGATGCAGGAGATAGAATTGCTGCGCCAAACCGCGCCCACGGTGGACGAGCTCAACCGTGCAAAAACCCGCTTGCTGGCCAGCCTGGTCTTTGATCGTGACAACATTGCGGTGCAGGCCAACGCCATTGGCAAGCACGCAGTCAGCGGGCTGGACCCGAACCTGCTCGATCAGGAACGGCAAAGCATAGAAAGCATCACCCCCGAAGACGTACGCGCCACCGCGCACGAATACCTCACCCACGAGCGCCTGACGATCACCTACATGCAAGCAGCGCCGCCACCCTCTGCGGTGGCGCCGACACCCAGCAGCAACGCCGAGCAAAACCCTAACCTGAGCTCGCTGCAAGCCCTGGACCTGAACGAAACCGACATCACGCCACCGCTTGTGCAGGCCTGGCAGACCCCGGAAGGTACACGCGCGAGGTTGGTCGAAGCACATGAGCTGCCAATGGTCGACCTGGTGCTGAGTTTCAACGCGGGCAGCAGGCTGGATGGCGACAAACCTGGGCTTGCTGCGCTGACCCTGTTCATGCTGGACGAAGGCACGCTCAGCCTGGACACTGTGCAGTTCGCCGAACAGATCGAACGGCTGGGCGTGGTGTACAGCAAGGACATCACCCGTCATCAGGCCGTGATCACCGTGCGCTGCCTGACCGGCGATGTGCTCGATGAAGCTGTCCGCCTGATCATCGACATGGTGGCCCGGCCTTCCCTGAACGCGGCTGAGCTCACCCCTCTGAAGACGCAACTGCTGGAATCGAGCAAACTACGGCAATCTTTCGCCGTGCTGCGTGCCCGTGAGGCTGCTTTCTCCCAAGCGTTCGGCAGCCACCCCTTCGCAACGCCGGTGCGCGGCACGCCCACAGGCATAGCGGCAATCAGCACCGAGGACCTCAGGGAATTCCACCGGCAAGCGTACTCGGCCAACAACCTGAACATTTCCCTGGTGGGCGATCTGTCGCGCGAACAGGCCGAGGCGATTGTCCGCAGGGTCAGCGCAGCACTGCCGCAACACTGGGCCGCAACCGCGCCACCTGCCTTGCCGATGTTCGAGGCCGCGACCCTGAACCTGGAACAGGCCGGCACCTCCGATGCGGTGCTGATGCTGCTGCCGATGAGCGCACGCCCGGCTGACCCGGACTACCCAGCCTTGGTGCTGGCCTGCGACGTGCTGGGCGGGGGCAGCGAATCACGGCTGTTCAAAGCATTGCGCCAGACCCACGGGCTTACCTATGCGGTCAACGCTGGCCTTGCACCGGCAGACAACCTGCTCTACATCGAATGGGAGGTCGCTGGCGAATTTCTCGACGCCTCGACCCAGTTGGTAACCGACGTGCTGCACACCTATGTGGCAGAGGGGCCGAGCGAAGCCGAGCTCGCATTGGCCAGACGGGCCTTGCTCGGCGAGCTGCGGCGGACCGTGGCCACCAACGGTTCACTGGCAACACTCATCGCCAGCCACAGCCATCAAGGACTGCCCAGTGATGCCCTGGCGACCTACATCGAGCGCCTGTCAGCGGTAACGCCAGAAATGGCCCGCGTTGCACTCACATTGCGCCTGGCGCCCTTGCGCAGATTGTTGGTGAGCGTCGGGCCGATGGTTGACCAGCAGGGGCTGCCGGCACCCGCGCTTACCGACCAATAGCGCAGGTACAGTGGCGGTGTTTCATGGCACTCTAGGCAGGCACATCACGAGTCGCCAAGCATGACCATCGCCACGTTCCGCCCCGCTACCGGCCTGTCCAACCCTCACCTGCAAACCTTGTGGGGCCCGTTGTGGCGCAAGCTGCCGATACTGCAGCGCAGCCGCGAACGCCTATGGCTGGCCGATGGCGACTTCCTTGACCTCGACTGGCATGGGCCGCATCAGCCCGATTCGCCTCTGGTGCTGGTCCTGCACGGCCTCACGGGTTCATCTCACTCCCCCTACGTCAAAGGCCTGCAGCAAGCGCTACAGGCCCGCGGCTGGGCCAGCGTCGCGGTGAACTGGCGTGGCTGCTCGGGCGAGCCAAACCTGCTGCCACGCAGTTACCATTCCGGCGCCAGTGAGGACCTGGCCGAGGTTGTCGCCCACCTGCGCGCCCAGCGGCCATCGGCACCGCTGTATGCGGTTGGCTACTCACTGGGTGGCAATGTGCTGCTCAAGTACCTGGGTGAAAGCGGCTCCGCCAGCGGGCTGGAGGCGGCCGTGGCGGTGTCCGTGCCGTTTCGCCTGGACCACTGTGCTGACCGCATCGGCCAAGGCTTCTCCAAGGTCTATCAGGCGCATTTCATGCGCGAGATGATGGCCTATGTACAGCTCAAGCAGCGGCACTTTCGCGACCAGGGCCACCATGAAGGCCTGGCTGCTCTCGACCGCCTTGGGCCGTTGCGCAACCTGCGTACTTTCTGGGATTTCGACGGCAAAGTGACCGCGCCCCTCAATGGCTTCAGCGATGCACACGACTACTACCGTCGTTCGTCGAGCCACTACTACTTGGGCGAAAACCGCACCCGAACACTGATCATCCATTCCACTGATGACCCGTTCGTATCCGGCCATAGCCTGCCGGATGCCAGCGAGCTGGGGCCGCAGACGCAATTCGAACTGCACCACCGAGGTGGCCACGTGGGGTTCGTAGAGGGCAGCCTGCGAAATCCGGGGTATTACCTGGAGCGGCGGATTCCGCAGTGGCTGGTAGAGAGGCGCTGACCTGCCGGGTCAGTCGCCGGTAGCGACCTGATGCCGAGGGTCGTTGATCCACTCGCTCCATGAGCCGGCATACAACCGGCCCAGCGGATAGCCCGCCAATACCAGGGCAAACAGGTTATGGCAGGCCGTCACACCGGAGCCGCAATACGCCACCAGTTGTTCCGGGGGACGCCCCGCGAGCTTTTCTGCGAAGCGCTGCTTGAGCTGCTCCGGCGCAAGAAAACGCCCGTCGGCCCCCAGGTTATCGGTAAAAGCGGCGCACTGCGCCCCAGGAATATGCCCAGCCACCGGATCGATCGGCTCCACCTCTGCGCGAAAGCGCGGCAAAGCCCGTGCATCGAGCAGGGTTAGCTCTGGCTTGCCCAGGTGCTTGACCAGGTGTTGGGCGTCGATCAGCAGCTTCGCATCCGGCTCGCCGCTGAACGAGCCGTCACGCCGGGCCGGGGGGTCCAGGCTAAGGGGAAGATGCGCAGCGTGCCAGGCTTTGAGGCCGCCATCGAGGATAGCCACACCACTGCGCTTGCCCAGCCAGGCCAGCAACCACCAGGCGCGGGCGGCAAAGGCGCCGGGGCCATCGTCGTAAAGCACCACCTCGCTGTCATTGTCCACCCCCCATTCACGCAGGCGCTCGACCAGCCGATGCGGATCGGGCAAGGGGTGGCGCCCGGTCCTGCCCTTGATTACCGGCCCACTCAGATCACGCTCGAGGTCGGCAAAATGCGCCCCGGCAATATGCCCTTCGGCGTAGCTGCGTTGGCCATAATCCACATCCTCCAGAGCAAAACGACAATCGAGAATCACCAACCCAGGCGAGTCCAGACGCTCGGCCAGCTGCTGCGGGGTGATCAATTGCGCAAGGGGCATGACAATCTCCTGATCGATGGCACGAAGGCCCTGGCCTACTGTTCCAGGGCCTGGTTGAACGGAACGTGAAACTCCTGACACAGGGCATCCACGGCGTTGCGGGCATTGCCGGTGACAAAACCCAGCTCAAGCACCAATACCTGATAGACGCCGCGTTTGAAGGCTTCTTCACCCAGGTGGGCGGAATGTTCCCGAGTGGTACTGAGAAACCGTACCCATGAGGTAAGAACAATCCAGGCGTTGATCGTGAGCGATTCAATCTGCGCGGGGTTCATAAGCAGAATCCCGGCCTCTACGAAGCCACGGTAGATAGCCTGCCCCTGGCGCAGACAACGTTCGGAGAACCGCCGGTAACGAGCGGCCAGCTCGGGGTCGCTGTCGAGCAGGTGCTCCAGGTCGCGGTGCAGAAAGCGGTAGTTCCACATCGCCGCGAGCAGCGCCTTGAGGTAAAAGCGTTTGTCCTCGACCGTGGCTGGCCGCCCCCTCGGCGGGCGCAGGAAGCTGTCCACCAGCTCTTCGTACTGGCTGAACAGTAGCGCGATGATCGCCTGCTTGTTGGGGAAGTGGTAGTACAGGTTGCCCGGCGAAATTTCCATGTACGCGGCGATGTGGTTGGTACTGACGCTGCGCTCGCCCTGCTGGTTGAACAGCTCAAGGCTGCTCTGCACGATGCGCTCTCGGGTTTTCATCCGCGGGGCCATGCTGAGCTCCGAATCTACAGGCTGTCGATAATGGCCCATCTTACGGTGTAACGCCGCCATGATGCACCGTTGGGCGGCGTGTAAAAAGTCGCCTCCTCGAACGCCTTAGCGTATAGGCTCTAGTGATTCTCCGTTCAGTAGAGACGCCACCGTGGCCTCGCCCCTCACGTTGCCTGCTACGTATTGCGACACCGCCCTGGCCGCCACGTTCGCTGCCCAGCGCCAGGCCTTTGCGGGCAACCCTATGCCACCGGCGGCGCAACGGCGCCAGTGGCTCAAAAGCCTGCGTGAGGCCCTGCTGGCTGATAAACAACGGTTGATCGAGGCGATCGACCTGGATTTCGGCGGCCGCAGCGCCGACGAATCCTTGCTGGCCGAGCTGTTGCCATCGGTGCAGGGCATACGCCATGCCGAGCGCCACCTACAGCAATGGATGCGCGCCGCCAAGCGCTCCGTCGGGCTGGCTTTCCAGCCAGCCAGTGCCCGAGTGTTGTATCAGCCTCTGGGCGTGGTGGGCATCATCGTGCCTTGGAACTACCCGCTGTTTCTTGCCATCGGGCCCCTGACCGGCGCACTGGCCGCTGGCAACCGGGTCATGCTCAAGCTCAGTGAGGCCGCGCCCGCCAGTGCCTTGGCGCTGAAGACAATGCTCGGGCGAGTATTCCCCGACGACCTGGTCAGTGTGGTGCTGGGCGAGAAGGAGGTCGGCCAGGCGTTCGCCAGGCTACCCTTCGATCACCTGCTGTTCACCGGCGCCACCAGCGTCGGCCGCCAGGTGATGTTGGCCGCCGCACACAACCTCACCCCAGTGACCCTCGAGTTGGGGGGCAAGTCGCCGGCCATCGTCTCGGCCAGCGTGCCGCTCGCCACGGCCGCCGAGCGTATTGCCTTTGGTAAAACGCTCAACGCGGG
Source organism: Pseudomonas sp. NBRC 111131 (assembly GCF_001320525.1). NCBI lineage: Bacteria > Pseudomonadati > Pseudomonadota > Gammaproteobacteria > Pseudomonadales > Pseudomonadaceae > Pseudomonas > Pseudomonas sp. NBRC 111131. The sequence goes on from NZ_BCBH01000015.1 coordinate 81,176, forward strand.
CCAGACCTGCGTCGCCCCCGACTACGTACTGGTGCCCCGCGAACGCCTGGCGGCCTTCAGCAAGGCCTATGAAGACGCCGTCCGTCGGCTTTATCCACGCATCGCCGAAAACCGCGACTACAGCGCCATCATCAACCCTAGGCAACTTCAGCGCCTGCAGCACTTGCTGGACGACGCCAGGCGCAAGGGCGCACACGTCATCGACCTGTACCCCGCCGAAACCCGTCAGGGTCGGCGCCTGCCGCCGCATCTGCTGCTGGAGGTGAACGACGACATGCAGGTGATGCAGGACGAAATCTTCGGCCCGCTGTTGCCACTGGTGCCCTATGACAACCTCGCGAACGCCTTGGCCTACATCAACCAGCGCCCGCGCCCGCTCGCGCTGTATTACTTCGGCTACGACCGTGACGAGCAGGAGTATGTGCTCCAGCACAGCCATTCCGGCGGCGTCTGCCTCAACGACACCCTGCTGCAGGTGGCCCAGGACGACCTGCCGTTCGGGGGCATCGGCCCGTCGGGCATGGGCCATTACCATGGCCATGAAGGCTTCCTGACCTTCAGCAAGGCCAAGGCAGTGTTGGCCAAGCAGCGCTTCAATGCTGCGCGCCTGATCTACCCCCCGTATGGCAAGGCCTTGCAGCGCCTGGTGTACAAGCTGTTCATCCGTTGAGGCAGCGCCGCGATCGGCTGCTTTGAGGCAGTGCATGACAACAAATGCCCGTGCTGTCTATAGTGCCATCAGCTGGCCGCATGACTTGGCCGGGCGCAATCGCTGCGCTACCATCCGACTCCCCAACGCACTCCAGCCAGGATGACGCGATGAACCGAGTGTTGTACCCGGGTACTTTCGACCCCATTACAAAAGGCCATGGCGACCTGGTCGAACGCGCCTCGCGGCTTTTCGACCACGTGATCATCGCGGTGGCGGCCAGCCCGAAGAAAAACCCCCTGTTCCCGCTGGAACAGCGGGTGGCGCTGGCGCGTGAGGTCACCAAGCACCTGCCCAATGTCGAAGTCATCGGCTTCTCCACCCTGTTGGCACACTTCGCCAAGGAACAGGGCGCCAACGTCTTCCTGCGCGGCCTGCGCGCGGTGTCCGACTTCGAGTACGAGTTCCAGCTGGCGAACATGAACCGGCAATTGGCGCCCGACGTCGAAAGCCTGTTCCTGACGCCTTCGGAGCGTTACTCGTTCATTTCTTCGACCTTGGTCCGGGAAATCGCTGCGTTGGGAGGCGACATCACCAAGTTCGTCCACCCGGTGGTGGCCGAGGCGCTTACCGAACGCTTCAAGAAGTAAGCCTGACCACCTGATTAACGCGCCCGCGTGCACTGCGGGCGCGAATGCGGCACAATTGTGCCCATTGCGTTGAACATGCCCGGGCGGTGAGCCCCGGCCGGAGTCCCCATGTCCCTGATCATCACCGACGATTGCATCAACTGCGACGTCTGCGAACCCGAGTGCCCGAACGAGGCCATCTCCCAAGGCGAAGAGATCTACGTGATCGACCCTAACCTGTGCACCCAGTGCGTGGGCCACTACGACGAGCCGCAGTGCCAGCAGGTCTGCCCGGTCGACTGCATCCCGCTGGATGAAGCGCACCCGGAAACCGAAGAACAGCTGATGGCCAAATACCGCCGGATCACTGGCAAGGCCTGATCACTGCCCAGTGATGCCCCTGCGCCGGTTTGCCGGCGAAAGGGCCCAATGGTTCAGCGCTGACAGCGCGGGCAATAAACACTGGCCCGCTGCCCCAGCTTGACCTCACGCAAGGTTGTGCCGCACAGCTTGCACGGCATCCCGCCCCGGCCATACACGAACAATTCCTGCTGGAAATACCCCGGCTGCCCGTCGCCGCCTATGAAATCGCGCAGCGTGGTTCCGCCCTGCTCGATGGCGGCCGCCAGTACACGCTTGATCTCGATCGCCAACTTCAGGTACCGGGCGCGTGAAATCCCACCTGCTTCCCGGCGCGGGTCGATGCCAGCGGCAAACAGCGCCTCCGTCGCATAGATGTTACCCACCCCTACCACCACGGCGTTATCCATGATGAACGGCTTGACCGCCATCGTCCGCCCGCGGGACAACTGGAACAGGCGCTCGCCGTCGAACAGGTCGGTCAGCGGCTCTGGCCCGAGGCGCAGCAACAGTTCATGGTTCAGCGGGTCGTGGCTCCAGAGCATGGCTCCGAACCGGCGTGGGTCGGTGTAGCGCAGCATCAAACCCGACTCCAGTTCGATGTCAACGTGCTCATGCTTGGCCGCCGGCAGCCCCAGCTCCACCAGGCGCAGGTTGCCCGACATGCCCAGGTGACTGATCAAGGTACCGACCTCGGCATTGATCAACAGGTACTTGGCGCGCCGCTCGACGCTGACGATGCGCTGGCCGGAAAGGCGCACGTCGAGGTCTTCGGGGATTGGCCAGCGCAGGCGCCGGTCACGCACCACCACGCGGCTGACGCGCTGGCCTTCCAGATGGGGTGCGATACCGCGCCGTGTGGTCTCGACTTCAGGTAATTCTGGCATTGGTCAGTGCCCACCCAGTTCGCGAATGGTCTGCTTGAGGTTCTCGAAGTCGTACTCCGACAAACCGATGTAGTCCAGTACCAGCGGGCCGACCGCATGCCATTCGTGGTCGACGCCCTGGTTGCCCAAGACCCGGTACGACGCGCAGATGTGCTCAGCCATCTTCAGCACCGCCAGCAGGTTTTTCAGTTGGCTCTGGGTATTGCGCGAGGAGTCCTCACGGAACACGGACAGGGCGTTGTGATGGTTGGCGATCGCCGCGCTGATGTGCTCAGGCAGGCGCCACGATTTGGCGGTGAAGTAGCCGACCACTGAGTGGTTGGTGTTGAAGGCACGGTTCTCGGTGTCGACGACCCGGGTGTGGGCATCGGCCTTGGCGTAGGCTTCTTCAAGCACATCCATGTAGCTGGGGAAGCGCTTGAGCATCAGCGGCACGCCGCAATCATGGAACAGCCCGAGCGTGTAGGCCTCGTCCGCCGCCTGGATGCCGGTGCGCTTGGCCAACGTCAGGCAGGTCATGGCGACATCCTGGGCGGTATCCCAGAAACGGTTGAGGGTAACGATGGTTTCATCGCTCATCTCGCCCTTGATCGACTGGGCGTTGATCAGGTTGATGATCGAACGGCTACCCAGCAGGTTCACCGCCCGCTGGATCGAGCCGATCTTGTTGGCCAGGCCGAAATGCGGCGAATTGACCAGCTTGAGCAAGGCGCCCGACAACCCCGGGTCCTGGGAAATCAGCTTGGCGATGGTTTCCAGGTCCGGGTCGGGCATGTACTGCTCGAACTGCAGGTCGACCATGATCTGCGGCTGCGGCGGAATGGTAATGCCTTGCAAGGCTTGCTGGATCTGTTCGGCGCTGAGTTCTTGGGACATGCGGGCACACTCGTAGAGGACGGGCGATTCTAACCTTGTCATTCGCTAAGGTACTAACCACTGGATCGTTCCGCAGGAACTTTACTTGAGCCATGCCAGCCTCCTGTTTCACGCCAATCTGAAAAAGGAGAAAACCCATGAGTGCAGAATTGAATGGCAAGCGCGTAGCCTTCCTGGTCACCGACGGTTTCGAGCAGGTGGAGCTGACCGGCCCTCGCGAAGCCTTGGAGCAGCGCGGTGCAGTGGTGGAGATCCTGAGCGACAAAGAGGGTGAAGTACGAGGCTGGAACCACGACAAACCCGCCAACGGTTTCAAGGTCGACGCCACCTTCGATGGCGCCCACCTGAACCTTTACGATGCGTTGGTGCTACCCGGCGGCGTGCAAAACTCTGACACGATTCGCCTGATCCCCGGCGCGCAGAAACTGGTGAAAAGCCATGAGGCGGCCGGCAAGCCCCTGGCAGTGATCTGCCATGGAGGCTGGCTACTGGTGTCTTGTGGGCTGGTCAAGGGCAAACGCATGACCAGCTACAAGACGCTGCAGGATGACATTCGCAATGCCGGTGGCACCTGGGTGGACGAACAGGTGGTGGTCGATGGCAACCTGATCACCAGCCGCCAACCGGATGACATCCCCGCGTTCAATGAGCAGTTGATCAAGGCATTGGCTCGGTAAGCGGCTTGCTGGCCCCGCGCGAAGGGGCCGGCACTTTGTCGTGCCCTGCACCGATTCAGGGGCCAACCAGTTATACTCCCGCTCTTTTTTCCCGGAGCGACGTCATGTCCCTGCCCAGCCTTCGCCTCAAAGCCAATGCCGACCGCCGCCTGCGCGCCGGCCACCTGTGGGTCTACAGCAATGAAGTCGACGTTACCGCGACTCCGCTGCAGGGCTTTCAGGCCGGCCAACAGGCCATTCTGGAGGCCGCCAACGGCAAGCCGCTGGGTATCGTGGCGCTAAGCCCGAACAACCTGATCTGCGCACGCCTGCTGTCGCGCGACGCCAAGTTGCCCCTGGACAAGTCGCTGCTGGTGCACCGCCTGAATGTCGCCCTGTCACTGCGCCAGCGCCTGTTCGACCAGCCGTGCTACCGCCTGGTCTATGGCGACTCCGACCTGCTGCCGGGCCTGGTGGTCGACCGCTTCTTCGACATTCTCGTGGTGCAACTGGCCTCGGCCACCATGGAACTGCACAAGGACGACGTCATCGCTGCCCTCGTCCAGGTGCTCAAGCCAAGCGGTATCCTGTTCAAGAACGACTCCGCAGCCCGTGATGCCGAAGGCCTGCAGCGCTACGTCGAAACCGTCTACGGCGAAGTGCCAGACTGGGTTCCTCTGGAAGAAAACGGCGTGAAATTCGAAGCCCCGGTACGCGAAGGCCAGAAGACCGGCTGGTTCTATGACCACCGCATGAACCGCGCGCGCCTGGCACCCTATGTCAAAGGCAAGCGCGTGCTCGACCTGTTCAGCTACATCGGTGGCTGGGGCGTGCAGGCCGGCGCATTTGGCGCCAGCGAAGTGTTCTGTGTGGATGCATCGGGCTTTGCCCTGGACGGCGTCGAGCGTAACGCTGCACTGAACGGCATCAGTGAAAAGCTGACCTGCATCGAAGGCGATGTGTTCGAAGCACTGCGCGAACTGAAGGCCGCTGAAGAGCGCTTTGACGTGATCATTGCTGACCCACCCGCGTTCATCAAGCGCAAGAAGGATCTGAAAAACGGTGAAGCGGCCTACCGCCGCCTCAACGAACAAGCCATGCGCATGCTGACCAAGGACGGCATTCTGGTCAGCGCCTCGTGCTCGATGCACCTGCCCGAGGACGACCTGCACAACATTCTGCTGACCAGCGCCCGTCACCTGGACCGCAACCTGCAACTGCTCGAACGCGGCGGCCAGGGCCCGGACCATCCGGTGCACCCGGCAATTGCCGAAACCCGCTACATCAAGAGCATCACCTGCCGGTTGCTGCCTAATAGCTAAGTCGGCCTGGGGCCGCTTGGCGGCCCCATCCGCACCTCATGCGGCGCGCCGGGCGAGCCACCCGAGCCACCGCCCGGACACATCGCCATTCCCTCGCCGCGCCAGCGGTGTAGAATCGAGCTATTCATCGCCAGTCATCCCCCGGCGGGTTTATGAGCTCTGGTCGAGCACGCGGCGATCCCGTGGTGTATTCGGCCCCATCCGTGCCAGTGGCAACCGGCCTAAGGCGCATAGGACAAGAGAAGCTCACTCCCCTTTTTGTGACCTGATATAGCCGCCAGGAGTGCTTCATGCCTGATTACCGTTCCAAGACTTCCACCCAAGGGCGCAACATGGCCGGCGCCCGTGCCCTGTGGCGCGCCACCGGGATGAAGGACGAAGACTTCAAGAAACCGATCATCGCCATTGCCAACTCGTTCACCCAGTTCGTCCCGGGGCACGTGCACCTGAAGGACCTGGGCCAGCTGGTTGCCCGCGAGATCGAGCGCGCCGGTGGCGTGGCCAAAGAGTTCAACACCATTGCTGTCGATGACGGCATCGCCATGGGCCATGACGGCATGCTCTACTCCCTGCCCAGCCGCGAGATCATCGCCGACGCCGTTGAATACATGGTCAACGCCCACTGCGCCGACGCCATCGTGTGCATTTCCAACTGCGACAAGATCACCCCCGGCATGCTGATGGCTGCTTTGCGCCTGAACATCCCGGTGATCTTCGTGTCGGGCGGCCCGATGGAAGCCGGCAAGACCAAGCTGGCCAGCCATGGCCTGGACCTGGTTGACGCCATGGTGATCGCCGCCGACTCCTCGGCCTCCGACGAAAAAGTCGCCGAGTACGAGCGCAGCGCCTGCCCAACCTGCGGCTCATGCTCTGGCATGTTCACTGCCAACTCGATGAACTGCCTCACCGAAGCCCTGGGCCTGGCCCTGCCGGGCAACGGTTCGACCCTGGCCACCCATGCCGACCGCGAGCAGCTGTTCCTCACCGCTGGCCGCACCATCGTCGAGCTGTGCAAGCGCTACTATGGCGAGAACGACGAATCGGTACTGCCACGCAGCATCGCCAACTTCAAGGCGTTCGAAAACGCGATGATGCTCGACATCGCCATGGGCGGCTCGACCAACACCATCCTGCACCTGCTGGCCGCTGCCCAGGAAGGCGAGGTGGCGTTCGACCTGCGTGACATCGACCGCCTCTCGCGTAAGGTGCCGCAGCTGTGCAAGGTGGCGCCGAACATTCAGAAGTACCACATGGAAGACGTGCACCGCGCCGGTGGTATCTTCAGCATCCTCGGTTCGCTGGCCCGTGGTGGCCTGCTCCACACCGACCTACCGACCGTGCACAGCCGCAGCATGGAAGAAGCCATCGCCAAGTGGGACATCACCCAGACCGATGACGAAGCCGTGCACACCTTCTTCAAGGCCGGCCCGGCAGGCATCCCGACCCAGACCGCATTCAGTCAGTCAACCCGTTGGGAAACCCTCGATGACGACCGTGAAAACGGCTGCATTCGCAGCGTCGAGCATGCCTATTCGCAAGAAGGCGGCCTGGCCGTGTTGTACGGCAACATCGCCCTTGACGGTTGCGTGGTGAAGACCGCCGGTGTCGACGAGTCGATCCACGTGTTCGAAGGCACCGCGAAGATTTTCGAAAGCCAGGACAGCGCCGTGCGCGGCATCCTCGCCGATGAAGTGAAGGCCGGCGACATCGTCATCATCCGCTACGAAGGCCCGAAAGGCGGCCCGGGCATGCAAGAAATGCTCTACCCGACGTCGTACCTGAAATCCAAGGGCCTGGGCAAAGCCTGCGCCCTGCTCACCGACGGCCGCTTCTCGGGTGGCACCTCGGGCCTGTCGATCGGCCACGCCTCGCCGGAGGCTGCTGCGGGCGGCGCCATCGGCCTGGTGCGCGACGGCGACAAGGTACTGATCGACATCCCCAACCGTTCGATCAACCTGCAGGTCAGCGATGAAGAGCTGGCAGCGCGCCGTGTGGAGCAGGACAAGAAGGGCTGGAAGCCGGCTGAAGTACGCCCACGCAAGGTGACCACTGCGCTGAAGGCCTATGCCTTACTGGCGACCAGTGCCGACAAGGGTGCTGTACGCAACAAGGCGATGCTGGAAGGGCTGTGAGGCGCTGAAGGTGTGAATGAAAACCGGCGCTCCCCAGCGCCGGTTTTTTTATGCCTGCACGGGCACCACAACGTCTACTGAATCTGCTCCGGCGTCACGATCACCCAGTTCTTGTCCGCCGTCACCGGCAACCCTTCCTTGGCCTGGGCCGCCGCATTCTTGGCAATCATGCCGTTCAACTGGTCCATGTACTTGGCCTTGCGGTTTATCCACAGGTGGATGCCGCCCTTGTCCACATCCACGCCGTGGAACTGCATGTAGCCATCGCTGGTCGGGGTATCGCCGCCCACCAGTACTGGCTTCTTCCACTCGTCGATATAGGTAAGAATCGCTGCTTGCTTGCCCGCCATCCAGGTCGCCGGGGTCCACAGGTATGGAGTGAGCTCCAGGCCTTCGTTGGCCTTCGCGTCGTACTTGCCTTCGGTGATCTGCTTGCGTGCCGTGGTCAACCGGCCACTGGCGCGATCTTTGAGCAGCAAGCTCACCCCGATCACATTCTCCGGCTTCACGTTGTAACCGTACCTGGGGTCCGAGGCGACCATCCGCACCAGCTCTTCCGAGGCGGCGGAAATAACGTACACCTCGATGCCGTTCTCCATCAGTTTGTTGTACAGCTCGGCCTGGCCGGTGAAGACCTTGGGTGGCTGGACCTCGATGGATTTGAGCTGGTCCCCTTCGTAATAGGTACTTGGAATGGGCTTGGCGGAGGCCATCAGCTCATCGACCTGCACTTTGAGCTCCTTGAGGGTGAACCCCGAAAACACCTGGGCTACCCATGGGTAGCAGACCATGTCGTCGATTTCGCACAGGCGGTAGTAGTAACTGAACAAGCTCTCTTTGTGCTCGGCGGTATCCTTGAATGGGATCAGCTTGAGCGAGGGGTCGAGCGTGTCACGCGTCAGCAGCCCCTTGTTCTCCATGAACGGCAGCAACGCCTCTTCAAGGTCGTAGCGATAGCTGGTGTTATCCATATCGAACACCGCGTAGTTACCCTTGTTGGCGTTGGCGGCGATCATCGTGTCGAGCTGCCTGGCCGCGTCCGCTGGCCAGTGCTTGAGCTCGGTGGCCCAGGTTTCGACACTCAACAGCAGGCACAAACCGAGGGCGAGGGTTTTCGGAGCGAACGTCATGCACCAATCTCCTGAAATGACTTGGAAAAACCTAGACCATCAATGCGGCCTACAAGGCCTCCACAGCGACCTTTATGCACGTGTATACGCCGTGTTCATTGCCATTTACGACAATCTGTTATTCCATAAACGACTAAGCAAATAACGCTTGGGTATAAATTCGTTTGTTTTCAGGCTGTTAGCATTTCCGTTCGCAATCGCTCACAGAGGCGATGCCTCTACTGCTTTTTCCTGGAGCTTCAATGAACCTGCCGCTGTCTCTTAACCTGCTGGTGTTCCTGGCATTACTGCTGGGCCTGGCACAAACCCGCCGCACCAACTGGAGCCTGGCCAAGAAGGTGCTGGCCGGCCTGGTGCTGGGCGTAGTGTTCGGCCTGGCGTTGCACACTGTTTACGGTGCCGGCCACCCCGTGCTGCAAGCCACGATCAGTTGGCTCGACCTGGTCGGCAACGGCTATGTCGGCCTGCTGCAGATGATCGTCATGCCGCTGATCTTCGCGTCGATCCTCAGCGCTGTGGCCCGCCTGCATAATGCATCCTCGCTCGGACGCATCAGCGTGCTGAGTATCGGCACCCTGTTGCTGACCACCGCTATCGCTGCGCTGATCGGCATCGTGCTGACCAACCTGTTCGGCCTGAGCGCCGAGGGCCTGGTCGCCGGGGCTCAGGAAAGCGCGCGTATGCAAGTCATCCACAGCGATTACGCGGGCAAGGTCGCCGACCTCAACATCCCGCAACTGCTGCTGTCGTTCATCCCAAGCAACCCGGTGGGCGACCTGGCCCGCGCCAAGCCGACCTCGATCATCAGCGTGGTGATTTTCGCCGTGTTCGTTGGCCTGGCCGCTTTGCAACTGATCAAAGACGATGCCGAAAAAGGTCAACGCGCCCTGTCGGCCATCGACACCCTGCAAGCCTGGGTGATGCGCCTGGTGCGGGTGGTGATGAAACTCACCCCCTATGGCGTGCTGGCGCTGATGACCAAAGTGGTGGCCAGCTCCAACATGGAGGACATCCTCAAGCTGGGCAGCTTCGTGGTGGTGTCGTACATTGGCCTGGCACTGATGTTCGTGGTTCACGGCATCATCCTTGCCGCGACCGGCGTCAGCCCGCTGCGCTTCTTCCGCAAGGTATGGCCAGTACTGACGTTTGCCTTTACCAGCCGTTCCAGTGCAGCCAGCATCCCCCTGAACATCGAGGCGCAAACCCGCCGCCTGGGTGTGCCCCAGTCTATCGCCAGCTTCAGCGCCTCGTTCGGTACCACGATCGGCCAGAACGGCTGCGCCGGCCTGTACCCGGCGATGTTGGCGGTGATGGTGGCACCAGCGGTGGGCATCAATACCTTCGACCCGCTGTGGATTGCCACCCTGGTGGCCATCGTCACCCTGAGTTCGGCAGGGGTTGCCGGCGTGGGTGGTGGCGCGACATTCGCGGCGTTGATCGTGCTGCCGGCAATGGGTTTGCCGGTCGAGCTGGTGGCGTTGCTGATTTCGGTCGAGCCGCTGATCGACATGGGGCGAACGGCATTGAACGTGAACGGCTCGATGACCGCAGGTGTGGTGACCAGCCAACTCCTGAAAGAGACTGACAAAGAAGTGCTGGCCGGCGATGAACATGCCGAGCTGAGCCACTCCTGATACCGCAGGGGCCGCGATGCGGCCCCAACGCCCTCAAACCTTGTCCCACACCTCGAAGTGATACGCAGGCTTGTCCGCCTCCGCCTGCGCCTCACTCGCGACCAGCCGCCACTGCCCCTTGTCGAACGCGGGGAACCACGCATCTCCCTGCGGCGACAGCTCCACACGGGTCAGGTACATACGGCTAACCAAGCCCTTCTCCAGCGCCTGCGCATACAACTGCGCCCCGCCAATCAGCATCAGCTCATCGACGCCCTGCTCACGTGCCCACTGCTCGGCGCGCACCAGCGCCGCTTCCAACGAAGCGAACACTTCGGCACCTGCCAGTTGCAGCTCCGGTTGACGACTGACGACGATGTTCAAGCGCCCCGGCAACGGCCGCCCCAGTGAGTCCCAGGTCTTGCGGCCCATGATGATCGGCTTGCCCAGGGTAGCAGCCTTGAAGTACTTGAAATCGCCCGGCAAATGCCAGGGCATGGAATTGTCGATGCCAATCACGCGGTTTTCGGCATGCGCCGCGATCAGGCTGAGCGGGAGTGATGTATTCATGCTGGCGAGGATAGCACCCGGCGTGTGGGTTATGCTTCTGCCCTGAACCGTGCAATGGAAGACCTTGTGACTGGACCGACTCCACTGGACAAGCGCTGGCTCACCGAAGCTGTACGCCTGCGCGAGGAACACGCCGGCCCCCTGGAAGACCAGGAAGCCAACCGCCATGCCCGCCAGCAGGGCGGCGACCTGGCCGCGCGCATAGAAGCCCGTGCCCTACTGCTGGCCGAACGCGACGGCATGGACACCGCCCTGCACCACTGGAAACAGGGCGCACGCCTGGCACTGCTGGTGCTGCTGTTGATGGCCGTGCTCAGCGGCGCCGGCCTGGCGTTCGCCGCGCTGGGCGACGGGCAGCGCCCTGTGAACGTGTTCTGGGCCCTGGGCAGCCTGCTCGGGCTGAACCTGCTGATGCTCTTGGGCTGGGCCGCAGGCCTGGCCTTGAGCGGCGAACATGGCGCCAGCCTGGGGCGTCTGTGGTTATGGTTGAGTGAACGCTTTGCCCGCGATGCCAAGGCCGCCCACCTGGCGCCGGCGCTGCTGGTACTGTTGCAGCGCCAGCGCCTGAACCGCTGGTTGCTGGGCTTGCTGATACACAGCCTGTGGTTGCTGGCGATGCTCGCAGCGCTGGCGATGCTTGTGGCATTGCTGACCACCCGGCGCTATGGCTTCGTGTGGGAAACCACCCTGCTCGCCGCCGAGCCATTCGTCCACCTTACCCAAGCGCTTGGCGCCCTGCCTTCGCTGCTGGGCTTTGCCGTGCCGGACGAAACCATGATCCGCACCAGTGGCGACACCCTGCCAGCCTTGGATATCACCCGCCAGGCGTGGGCCAGCTGGCTGCTCGGCGTGGTGCTGGTCTATGGCCTGCTCCCGCGTCTGCTGTTGGCCGGCCTGTGCCTGTGGCGCTGGCGCCAGGGCCGTCAACGCCTGGCCCTGGATCTCAGCCTGCCCGGCTATGCGCAACTGCGTGACGCACTGATGCCCCGCAGCGAGCGCATCGGCGTGCAGGAAGCCGCCCCCGACACGCTGCCGCAGTTTCAGGCGGGCCAACTGGAGACCGGTAGCAGCGGCGCCTTGCTGGTGGGGCTGGAGCTAGACGACCAGCGCCCCTGGCCACCGGCCCTGGCCAAGGGCGTGACCGATGCCGGCGTGCTCGACAGCCGTGAGTCGCGTAACCGGCTGCTGGAACAACTGAGCCGCTTCCCCCCGGCGCGCCTGGCTATCGCCTGTGACCCCCGCCGCTCGCCCGACCGCGGCAGCCTTGCCCTGCTGGCTGAACTGGCACGCAATGCCGGTGCCACGCGCATCTGGCTGCTGCAGGCCGCGCCGGGCCACGCGGTGGATGCCGAGCGCCTGGGCGACTGGCACGACGCACTGGACCGCCTGGGCCTGCCCTACGCCGACACCTCGCCCCTGACCTGGCTGGAGCATGGCCATGACTGAACCGCTGAAACTGGCCGTGGTCGGCCACACCAACGTGGGCAAGACTTCGCTGCTGCGGACCCTGACCCGCGATGTCGGCTTCGGCGAAGTGTCCCACCGTCCAAGCACCACCCGCCACGTGGAAGGTGCGCGCCTGTCGGTGGATGGCGAGCCTTTGCTTGAGCTCTACGACACCCCCGGCCTGGAAGATGCCATTGCCCTGCTCGACTACCTGGAACGCCTGGAGCGCCCGGGTGAGCGCCTGGATGGCCCGGCAAGGCTGGAGCGCTTTCTGCAGGGCAGCGAAGCACGCCAGCGGTTCGAACAGGAGGCCAAGGTGCTGCGCCAATTGCTGGCCAGCGATGCTGGCCTGTATGTCATCGATGCGCGCGAGCCGGTGCTGGCCAAGTACCGCGATGAGTTGGAAGTGCTGGCCAGTTGCGGCAAACCGCTGCTGCCGGTGCTCAATTTCGTCGCCAGCCACCAGCACCGCGAGCCGCAATGGCGCGAAGCCCTGGCACGCCTGGGTTTGCATGCACTCGTACGCTTCGACAGCGTGGCCCCGCCGGAAGACGGCGAACGGCGGCTTTACGAAAGCCTGGCGCTGCTGCTGGAAGAGGCTCGCCCGGCCCTGCAACGGCTGATCGATGATCAACAGGCGCAACGCTTGGCCCGCCAGCACAGCGGCAAGCGCCTGATCGCCGAGTTGCTGCTCGACTGCGCCGCCTGCCGCCGTAGCGTCGAAGCCGAGCCTGCCGCCGAGGCCAGGGCCATCGAGGCCCTGCGCCAGGAGGTGCGCCAGCGCGAGCAGCGTTGTGTCGAGGCACTGCTCAAGCTCTATGCCTTTCGCCGCGAGGACGCCAATGCCGGAGATCTGCCGCTGCTGAATGGGCGCTGGGGGGACGACCTGTTCAACCCCGAGACGCTGAAATTGCTCGGCGTGCGCCTGGGCAGTGGTGTGGCAGCCGGTGCGGCGGCGGGCGCCGGGGTCGACCTGCTGGTCGGCGGCCTTACCCTCGGCGCAGCGGCCTTGGCAGGGGCCATTGCCGGAGGCGCATTGCAGACAGCACGCAACTATGGCTCACGGCTGATGGGTAAGCTCAAAGGCCAGCGTGAGTTGACCGTGGACGATACCGTGTTGCGGTTGCTGGCCTTGCGTCAGCAACAGTTGATGGCGGCGCTGGACAGCCGCGGGCACGCAGCCCAGGACAGCATTCGCCTGGGCCAGCTTGAGGAAAAGGCCTGGCGCGAGGGCAAGCTGCCCGAGGCCTTGAGCAAGGCGCGTGCGCACCCGCAGTGGTCGACGCTCAACCCTGGAGCCAGAGTGGATCAGGCCCAAAGGCAGGAGCAACTGGAGGCGTTGGTTCTGCAGATTTGAGGATGCCGGCAACACCGACAACTCAGAGCAGGGCCAACGCCTTAGCCTTCAACACCGCCAGTTCAATCACCGGTACCCCAACCTCCTTGGCCCGTTCATCCCATTCCCGCATGCGCAGGCTCACGCTGAACAGCGGGTCCAGTTCGAACGCGTCCGCTTGCGCCTCGGTCATCACGCCTCCCTGATACTCCAGCGTGCGCCGGCTGGCCTCGCTCAACCGGGCGTAATACCCCGGTTGGCGCAACGTCAGGTAGCGCTTGGCCTCCACGTGGTACTGCACCAGCAGTGCCATTCGCTCGCTGAAACCACAACGGCGCAAGTACTCGGCACCAATGCGCTCATGGCTGGCAACACCGTACCCACCCATGTTGCCTTCCCCTCCACACAGGTGGCCGATATCGTGAAAGAACGCCGCCAGCACCACTTCGTCGTCGAAGCCTTCGGCCATGGCCAACTGCGCGGCTTGGGACATGTGCTCGAGCTGGGTGATGGCTTCGCCGATGTAATCGTCACTGCCATGGTGTTGGTAGAGAGCGAAGGTGTGCTCGACGATCTGGTCGGGGGCAAGCATCGGTTTCTTCTCCGTGCGGGGTGTGAGGGCACTCGGTCGCCTGGCAGGGTTTACTGCTGCACCACGTTCTCCGATTTGCCGTCATAACGCTTGCGCCACTCGGAGAGGATGTCGTCACGATGCTTCGAGGCCCAGGCGAAGTCGTTCTTGATCAGGCGCTGTTCGTAGTCAGCTGGCAGCTCGGTCTGGGGCTTGGCAATACCTGGCGCAGCCAGTACTGCGAAGTTGTCCTTGTAAAGTTCCATGGCTGCCGGGCTGGCCGAGAAATCAGCCAGGCGCTTGGCGGCCTCAGCGTTTGGCGAGCCCTTGATCACCGCAGTTGCCTCGATCTCCCAGCCCAGGCCTTCTTTGGGCAGCACGATGTCCAGCGGCGCACCCTGGCGCTTGAGTTGCACGGCCGGGTACTCGAAGGAAATACCGATCGGGAACTCCCCCGCGGCCGCCAGCTTGCAAGGTTTGGACCCAGAGTGCACGTACTGCCCGATGTTCTGGTGCAGGGCGTCCATGTAAGCCCACCCCTGTGGCTCGCCAAAGGTCTGCAACCAGGCACTGACATCCAGGAAGCCTGTGCCGGACGACGCCGGGTTAGGCATGACAATCTTGCCTTTGTACTCAGGCTTGGTCAGGTCCTGCCAGCTGACCGGCTTGCTCAGGCCCTGCTTCTCGGCCTCGATGGTATTGAAGCAGATGGTTGCAGCCCACACATCCATGCCCACCCACGCCGGCGGGTTGGCGGCATCGCGGTAGTTGCCGGAGATCTTGCCCAGGTCCTTTGGTGCGTAGGCTTGGAGCATGCCGTTCTGGTCGAGGATGGCCAGGCTGGAAGCGGCCAGGCCCCACACTGCGTCCGCCTGCGGGCGGTCCTTCTCGGCCAGCAGCTTGGCCGTGATGATGCCGGTGGAATCACGCACCCATTTGATCTCGATGTCCGGGTTGGCCTTTTCGAACGCCTGCTTGTAGCTCTTGAGCTGCTCGGCCTCCAGGGCAGTGTAGACAGTCAGTTGCGTACCGGCGGCCGAGGCCTGCAGGCTGAATACGGCGGATACGGCAGCGGCAAGTGCGAGTGGCTTGAACATGATGCGTTTCCTATCAGTGTGGGCAGTCGGTCATTGGCCGGGCGCACGCTGGCGCCATGCCTGGGAGCGGCGCAACAGGCCGCGGGAAGCACCGGCCAGCAGCAGCGAAGCAACAGCGCTGGTCAGCAGGATCAAGGTCGACATCGCGGCGGCACCGCCGACGTTGCCGGCGTCATCCATGTTCAGCACGGCGACGGCAGCAAGGAGGGTGTCTGGGCTGTACAGGAAGATCGCCGCCGAGACGGTGGTCATCGCCGAGACGAACAGGTAGCGGATGATGTCCAGCAGCGCGGGCAGGCAGATCGGCACGGTGACCCGCACAAAGTGCTTGTACAGCGGAGCCTTGAGCGACAACGCCGCAGCTTCGAACTCCCCATCGAGCTGGCGCAGTGCAGTGGTTGCGGTCATCTGCGCGGTGGTCAGGTAGTGGGCAATGGTGCACGTCACCAGCAGGCCCATGCCGCCATAGAACACGTGCAGCGGGTTGCCACTGAGGTTGAAGAAGAAGACATAGCCCAGCCCCAGCACCAGCCCCGGCACCGCCATGGGAATGAAGCTGAGCAGCCGCAGGGCCTGATTGAGCAGGCGTTGGCCCTGGGTCTTCTCCATCAGGTAGGCCCCGGTGAAGATCAGGCTGCTGCCGACCAGCGCTGTGCCGATGGCCATGGTCACGCTGTTGCGGTAGGCCAGCCAGCCACCACCGGCGGTGTCCTCGAACATGTAGTGCTTGAACGACAAGGTCATGTTGTAGGGCCAGAACGTGACCAGCGACGAGTACACCGCCATGCCGATCACCACCAGCAGCACTGCGCAAACCAGCAGCACGATGGCCAGGAAGCTGGCATCCCGGGCGCGGGAGGGCTTCGGCTCGAACACCTGGGCGCGACCACTCATGGCCTCGCCCTGACGACGGCGCAGCCAGGCGTCGACGGCAAAGCTGAGCAGCGCCGGTACCAGCAGTACCATGCCGATCAACGCACCGCGGCCAAACTGCTGCTGCCCTACGACCGCTTTGTAGGCTTCCAGCGCCAGCACCTGGTAGTCGCCACCGACAACCACCGGCACGCCGAAATCAGTGATGGTCAGGGTAAACACCAGGCAGAACGCCGCGAACACCGCCTGGCGCGTTGCCGGCCAGGTAATGCTGCGAAACGCTCGCCAGGGCCCGGCGCCCATGCTCGAGGCCGCGTCGAACAACCGCGCATCGGCCAGCGACAGGGCTGACAGTAAGATCATCAACGCATGGGGAAAGGTGTAGATGGCCTCACCCAGGACAATGCCCCAGAAGCCATAGATATTGTCGTTCAACAGGCTGCGCAGCAGGCCCTGATTGCCGAACAGGTAGACCAGGGCGGTGGCCGGCAACATCGACGGCGCCAGCAGCGGCAGCAGCGAGATGCCCCGCCATACCCCCTTGGCCGGGATCAGCGTACGTTGCAGGGCATAGGCGAACAGATAGGCCAGCGGCACCACGATCGCCGCGACCGTAAAGGCTACCGACAGGCTGTTGCCCAGCAACCAGTGGAAGTTGGCACTGGCAAACAGCTCACGGGCCGCCACCAGGCCGCCACCCTGGGCGGCTTCACCGCTGAAACCGCGCCAGAAGATCGCCAGCAATGGCATCAGCACCGCCAACAGCAGAAGGATCAGTAGCAGGCTCTTGCCGCCAACCACGAACAGGCGATCGCCGAGGGCGACGCCGCTGCGCGTGCTGCTGTTGGCCTGGCGGAGCGGCAGGGACATGGGCGCGGCCATCTCAGGCAAACACCTGCAGGCTCTGCGGCGGCAGGGCCACCCAGATATCCTGCGAGCCCAGGCGGGGCATCGCTTCAGGCGCCAGCTCAGCGAGCAGCGCGTGGCCTGGCAGGGCCTTGAGCTCGAAACTCATGCGGCAACGGTTGCCGAGGAAGGTGATTTCGCGAACCTTGGCCGGGAACAGGTTTTCCTCGTGCACCACAGGGTTGACGGTAATCGCCTCTGGGCGGCAGAACAGCCGGCCGCTGCTGGCCCGAGGCGCGCCTGCGGCCAGGCGCATGCTCATGGCACCCACCTGGGCATGGCTGTCACCGCTGCGCTGGAACGGCAGCCAGTTGCCTTGCCCGACGAACTCGGCAACGAACGGCGTGGCGGGTTGGTCGTAAATGTCCTGAGGTGTGGCGTACTGCTCGACCTGGCCGTTGTTCATCACCGCGATTCGGTCGGCCATGAGCATGGCTTCGTCCTGGTTGTGGGTAACCATCAAGGTGGTGATGCCCAACTGGCGCTGCAATTGGCGCAGCTCGGTGCACAGGTGCTCCCGTACCCGCGCATCCAGGGCCGACATGGGTTCGTCGAGCAATAACAGTGAAGGCGATGGCGCCAACGCGCGGGCCAGCGCCACACGCTGCTGCTGGCCGCCGGACAGCTGGCCGGGGAATTTCCTTTCGCTCCCGGCCAGGCCCACCAGCTCGAGCATCTCGGCCACGCGCTGACGGCTTGCATCACGGCCGCTGCCGGCCAGCCCGTAGGCAATGTTGGCTTCGACCGTGAGGTTGGGGAACAGCGCATAGGACTGGAACAGGATGCCGTAGTCCCGGGCCTGGGGTGGCAGCTCGGAGATGTTTAGCTCGCCGATGTACAGCTCACCACGGTCCTGGCGCTCCAGGCCGGCGATGCAGCGCAACAGGGTGGTCTTGCCGCAGCCGGAAGGGCCAAGCAGGCAGACCAGTTCGCCAGCGGCAATGTCCAGGGAAACATTGTTCAACGCCGTGAAGGCACCGAAACGCTTGTGAATACCGCGCACTTTCATGTGTGCGCCTGGGGCGGCGTGGTTCATGGCTAGGCCTCATCGAACAGATGGGGCCATGCTAGGAAGGCAATGCGAAGGTTCTGTGGCGTTAAGGCAAAAGCAGGTGATAGTGGTATAGGCAGATTTTGTACTGACCTTGCTGGCTTCTTCTCGGGGTCACCCGCAAAGCGTTCGCCGCCGACCTAGAATTGCGACCCCACCACTTCCTGCGCCACCCCGAGGAAGGCCGCCGGCAACCTGGCCTGGCGCCGCTCCTTCAGGCAATACAGGTACTCATGCATCACTGGCGCATCCTCCAGCTGCAACACCCGCAGTTCAGGGTTGTGCGGCACCTCGTGCCGGGCGATCACGCTGATGCCGATGTTGCGCAGCACCGCCTCGCGAATCGACTCACGGCTGCCGATCTCCAGCAGTGCGCCGGCCTTCACGCCGGCATCCTGCATCATCTGCTCAGTGAGTTTGCGGGTGGTCGAGCCCTTTTCGCGCATCAGCAGGCAATGCCCGGCTACCACATCGATGGCTATCGCCTGCCGGTTGGCCAGTGGGTGGTTGCGATGCACTGCGACCACCAGCGGGTCAGTGCCCAGCACGCGTCGGACCAGGCGAGCATCCTCGACCAACTGCGACGAGGCGGCGATATCGACGCGGTAGTCCTCAAGCATCTCCAGCACCTGTTGGGAGTTGCCGATCTCCACCGCCACCCCCACCTGCGGCAAGCGCTCGCGAAAGATCTTCACCAGGTCGAGGATGTAATACGGGGCGGTAGCGGCGATACGCAGGCTACCCTGGGCCTGACCACTGTTGCGCAGTTCGAACTCGATGTCGGCCTCCTGCTGCAGCAGTGCCTTGACCATCGGCAGCAGGCGCACGCCCTCCTCGCTCAGCACCAGGCGCCGGCCACCGCGGTAGAACAGCTCCACGGCGTACTGGCTTTCCAGGTTACGGATCTGCGTGGTCACGGTGGGCTGGCTGAGCCCAAGCTTCTTTGCCGCCAGGGTGATGCTGCCCAGGCGGGCTACCATGTAGAAGGCCTTGAGCTCGGCACTCAGCATTGCCTGGCTCCGTAGCGGGGCCGCAAGCTGCAAGCTAAAACAGGTCTGTGTCGTTTCATGATGCTCACATCCACCTCGATCAGCTTGCTGCCTGGAGCTGTTACTTGCGTAGCAGACGCAGCCCGTTGAACACCACCAGCAAGCTCACGCCCATGTCGGCGAACACTGCCATCCACATGGTCGCCATGCCGGCAAAGGTGATCGCCAGGAAAATGGCCTTGATGCCCAACGCCAGAACGATGTTCTGCGTCAGAATCGCCGCACTTTGGCGCGACAGCCTGACGAACGCCGGGATTTTGCGCAAGTCATCATCCATCAGCGCCACGTCGGCGGTCTCGATGGCCGTGTCGGTACCGGCCGCGGCCATGGCAAAACCGATCTCGGCGCGTGCCAGTGCCGGTGCATCGTTGATGCCGTCGCCAACCATGCCGACTCGGTGGCCCTGGGCATACAGCTGCTCGATGCTCTGCAATTTGTCGGCCGGCAGCAGGTTGCCTTCAGCGCGGTCAATGCCCACTTCAGCGGCAATGGCCTGCGCGGTATGGGGATTGTCGCCGGTGAGCATGACGGTCTTGATACCCAGCGCATGCAACTCGGCGATTGCCTGACGGCTGGTGTCCTTCACCGTATCGGCCACCGCAAACAGGGCCAACGGGCCCGAGCGATCGAGCAGCAGCACCACGGTCTTGCCCTGACGCTCGAGCACGTCGAGCTGCGCCTCAAGCTGCGGCGAGCACAGCCCCAGTTCTTCGACCAGACGATGGTTGCCCAGGTGGTAGGTTTCACCCTCAATGTTGCCGCGCACGCCTCGGCCTGCCAGGGCAGCGAACTCGCTGACCTCACTCAAGGGCAGGTTCTGCGCCTTGGCGAACTGGGCAACGGCGCCCGACACCGGGTGGTCGGAGCGATGGGCCAAGCTTGCCGCCAAGGCCTGGGCGCGGCCTTCGAACCGCGGGTCGAGCACCTTGGCATCGGTTTGCACAGGCTTGCCATAAGTGATGGTGCCGGTCTTGTCCAACGCCAGGAAGTCCAGCTTGCGGCCCCCTTCGAGGTAAACCCCGCCCTTGATCAGGATGCCTTTGCGCGCGGCGGCTGCCAGGCCGCTGACGATGGTCACCGGGGTAGAAATCACCAGTGCGCAGGGGCAGGCCACCACCAGCAGCACCAAGGCGCGATACACCCAGTCGTACCAGGCGCCACCCATGAACAGCGGTGGGATGACAGCCACGGCCAGGGCAAAGGCGAATACCGCCGGGGTGTAGATGCGCGAGAACGTGTCGACGAAGCGCTGGGTGGGGGCACGAGCGCCCTGTGCCTCTTCCACCGCCTTGATGATGCGCGCCAGGGTGGATTGCCCGGCCGCAGCCGTCACACGGTACTCCAAGGCACCGGCCTGGTTGATGGTACCGGCGAACAGCTTGTCGCCTGCGGCCTTTTCAACGGGCAGGCTTTCACCGGTGATCGGCGCCTGATCGACGCTGGATTGCCCACTGGTCACCTCACCGTCGAGGCCGATGCGTTCACCCGGGCGCACCCGCACCTGCGCACCGATAGCCACGTGCCGCACCTCGACCTCATGCCACTGGCCGTCGGCCTGCCGGACGGTGGCCATGTCCGGGGTGAGCTGCATCAGGCCACCGATGGCGTTGCGTGCCCGGTCAAGGGAACGGGCCTCGATCAATTCCGCCACCGTGAACAGCACCATCACCATGGCCGCTTCCGGCCACTGGCCGATCAGCACTGCGCCCGTCACGGCGATGCTCATCAGCGCATTGATGTTCAGGTTGCGGTTCTTCAGGGCAATCCAGCCCTTCTTGTAGGTACCCAGGCCACACCCCAGGATTGCCGCCAGGGCTAGCGCGGCGACCACCCATTCAGGCGCTCGCCCGCTGAAATGCACGATCTCGGCAGCAATCGCAGCAACGCCCGACAACGCCAGGGGCCACCAATGAGCCTTGCTTGGCTGAGGCGCCATGGCACCGCCATCATCCTCTTCGGCCAAAGGTTCGGCCTTCATGCCCAGGCTGTCGATGGCCCGCTCGATCTCGGCGGTGCCGGAAAGGGTGTGGCGCACGCCGAGCACACGGTTGATCAGGTTGAACTCCAGTTGCTCGATGCCGGCCAGCTTGCCCAGCTTGTCCTGGATCAGGGTCTGTTCGGTGGGGCAGTCCATGGCCTGGATGCGGAAGCGGCTGAGCCGGGCTGAGTCACTGGCCGTTTCGCTCAGTTGCACGAATGCCGGCGCGGCGGCGGTGCCGCAACAGCTGTGGGCGTGGGCGTCGTGGCACTGACGTTGGCCATCCTGCGCGTGGTCATGGGAATGTTCGTGGTCGTGTTCGTGGCTGACAGGCTGGTTCATGGGGTCATCCTTAATGTGCGCCTGTTGCCAAGTGAACACCCTGTAGCCACTATAGGGTCAAGTAACCCGTGGGGAGATTCGTGATGAAAATCGGAGAACTGGCCAAAGCCACCGATTGCGCCGTGGAAACCATCCGCTATTACGAGCGCGAGCAATTGCTGCCGGAGCCGGCGCGCACCGAGGGCAACTATCGGCTCTATACCCAGGCCCATGTCGAGCGCCTGACCTTCATCCGCAACTGCCGCACCCTGGACATGACCCTGGACGAAATCCGCAGCCTGCTGCGCCTGCGCGACAGCCCCGAAGGCTCGTGCGGCAGCGTCAATGCATTGATCGACGAGCATATCGAGCATGTGCAGGCGCGGATCGATGGACTGGTGGCGTTGCAGGAGCAACTGGTGGAACTGCGCCAGCGTTGCAATGCCCAGGGGGCGGAGTGCGCGATTTTGCAACAACTGGAAGTGAACGGGGCGGTATCCATCCCTGAGGCTGAGCCTTCGCACGTGGGGCGCAGCCACGGCCACTAATGGCAATATGCAGCTAGTACACCAGCCCTAGGGCCATGTGGAGGTGTTAGGCAGATAATCGGGGGGCTTTTCTCAACAGGGAGCACTACCGATGAATACTGCCTTCGAGGCGCTTCGCGAACTCAGAGAAGACGAAACCGGCCTGGTGGGCGGTGGCGAGCATCGCCCCAGCGACCCACCGTTGCAGTTTCCCGAATGGCCTGACGAACTGTTCGGTTCGGCAGGCGACCTCTGACCCACACAGGAGTGACAACCATGCCTTGCGCAAACCTGCACACGCCACGGACGCTCAGCAGCGAGGAACTGGAGCTCGTCGCTGGCGGCCATGACGCGACCATCATGCCGGTGTTCCCGCCGGTGACCATCAAGCCGGACGTGCCGCCACCGCACCTGCCGCGGGTGCCGGATATCCCGCCCCCCAATGACATTCGCGGGCCGAACATTCCGCTCTGAAGTGGCCCCATCGCCGGCAAGCCGGCGATGGGCTGCAAAGCAGCCCCGATCAATCGCGAATCAGACCGCCATCGGCGCCGTCATCGGCGCATGGTGCTCATACCCTTCCAGGCTGAAATCGCCCGGTTCGATCTTCTCCAGCCATTCGGGCTCGTACTTGCCGGTTTCTGCAAACGCCGGTACACGGTCGCTGATCACCAGCTTCGGCGCTTCCAGCGGCTCGCGCTTGAGCTGCTCGTTGAGCATGTCCAGATGGTTTTCGTACACATGCGCATCGCCAATGAAGTACGTGAACCAGCGCGGGGTGTAACCGGTCAGGCGGCCGAACAGCGACAGCAGCGCCGCGCCTTCGGTGAGGTTGAACGGCGTCCCCAGGCCCAGGTCGTTGGAGCGGATGTAGAGGGTCAAGGAAATTTCCCGGGTCTCGACATTCGGGTGGAACTGGTACAGCAGGTGGCACGGCGGCAGCGCCATTTCATCCAGCTGGGCGCAGTTCCAGCCGTGGAACAGGATGCGCCGGCTGCCCGGGTCGTTGGCAATGGTATCCAGGCACTGACGCACCTGGTCGATGGCCTTGTACAGGATGACAAACGCCTGGCCATCCTCTTCATCCTGGGCGATCTTGCGAAACCCTGCTTTTTCAGCCATTTCGATGGCCGCCGGGTTGCTCAGGGCAATGCGCTTGTAGCCCGGCCACTGGCGCCACTGCACGCCGTAGATCTCGCCCAGGTCGTCATGGCCCTGGCGGAACGGGTTGGCCAGCCACTGGGCGTTCTCGTTGGCGTTCTGGTCCCAGACCTTGCAGCCCAGCTCGCGGAACTCGCCGGCGTTTTTCACGCCGCGCAGGAAACCGACCATCTCGCCGATCGCCGACTTGAACGCCAGCCTGCGCGTGGTGATGGCCGGGAAACCTTTCTGCAGGTCGAAGCGCAGCATGGCACCGGGCAGGCTGATGGTGCGGATGCCGGTGCGGTTTTCCTGCAGGGTGCCGTTTTCGATGACGTCGCGGACCAGGTCCAGATACTGTTTCATGGCTTACCTGTAGCAAGAACGGCAGAGGGATCACCTCTGCCGTCGGGAATCAGATGGCGGGTTTCGCCGTGGGTTTGCGATTATAAGCCCACCAGATCAATCCGAGGCCGGCCAGAATCATCGGGACGCAGAGTATCTGACCCATGGTCAGCCAGCCCCAGGCAATGTAGCCCAACTGGGCGTCTGGTACGCGGACGAACTCGACGATGAAGCGGAAAATGCCGTAGAACAGCGCGAACATGCCCGATACCGCCATGGTCGGGCGTGGTTTGCGCGAGAACAGCCACAGGATGATGAACAGCGCCACGCCTTCCAGGGCGAACTGGTACAGCTGTGACGGGTGGCGCGGCAGTTGGGCCGGGTCGCTGAAGGGCGGGAACACCATCGCCCACGGCACGTCGGTCGGCTTGCCCCACAGCTCGGCATTGATGAAGTTGCCGATACGCCCGGCACCCAGGCCGATCGGTACCAGCGGGGCAACGAAGTCCATCAGTTCGAAGAACGACTTGTTGTTACGCTTGCCGAACCACAATGCCGCCAGCATCACCCCGATGAAGCCGCCATGGAACGACATGCCGCCCTTCCACACCTCGAAGATCAGCGTCGGATTGGCCAGGTAGGCATGCAGGTCGTAGAACAGCACATACCCTAGGCGCCCTCCGACGATGACCCCCATCGACAGCCAGAACACCAAGTCCGAAAGCTTTTCGCGGGACCAGGTAGGGTCGAAACGGTTGAGCCGGCGTGAGGCAAGCAGCCAGGCGCCGCCGATGCCGATCAGGTACATCAGGCCGTACCAGTGGATTTTCAGCGGCCCGAGGGCCACGGCCACGGGGTCTATCTGCGGGTAAGGCAGCATGGATATTCCTCTTGGTTCAAATCAGGAAGCTCAAGCCGACGCAGAACAGCAGCGCGGCGAACAGGCGCTTGAGCAGGCGCGGCGATAGTTTGTGCGCCAGGCGTGCGCCGAAGCGGGCAAAAAACATACTGGTCACGGCAATGCCGACCAGCGCTGGCAGGTACACATAGCCCACGCTATGGGGTGGCAGGTGGTCTTCGTGCCAGCCGAGCCACATGAAGCTCAGCGCGCTGGCCAGTGCGATCGGCAGGCCACAGGCCGAGGAGGTGGCCACCGCCTGCTGCATCGGCAGGCTGCGCCAGGTCAGAAACGGCACGGTCAGCGAGCCACCGCCGATGCCGAAGATGGCCGAAGCCCAACCGATTACCCCACCGGCACCGATCAGCGCGGGTTTACCAGGTATGCCCCGGCTGGCCTTGGGCCTGAGGTCCAGGGCCATCTGCGCGGCGATGACCAGGGCGAACACGCCGATGATCTTCTGCAGCAGCGGTCCCTGGATCAACGAGGCGGTTTTGGCGCCGATACCTGCGCCAATCAGGATGCCGAGGGTCATCCAGGCAAAGACCGGCCATTGCACCGCGCCTTTACGATGGTGCTCGAGCACGGCGTTGATCGAGGTGAAGACGATGGTAGCCAGTGAGGTGCCGACCGCCAGGTGGGTCAGCACCGACGCGTCGAAGCCCTGCAAGGTGAAGCTGAACACCAGCACGGGCACGATGATGATGCCGCCGCCCACGCCGAACAGCCCGGCCAGCACGCCGGCGCATGCGCCCAACAGCAGATAGAGTGCGAACTCCATTCGTCGTCCCCGAGAAAATCAATCCGGCATGGTAACGGAAGGCGGGCTCAGGGCTCTAGTGAAGTCTGCGACAGGATGGATCGCCGTCGCCACAGTGGGTAGAGTGACGGAAAACACAGAGGCCAGACCTATGTGCCTGATCGTATTCGCTTGGCGGCCGGGGCATGCCCTGCCGCTGATCGTCGCTGCCAACCGCGACGAGTTCTATGCCCGCCCCACGCAGCCGCTGGCTGCGTGGGACGACGCCCCCGGCGTACATGCCGGCCGTGACCTGGAGGCAGGCGGCACCTGGCTTGGCGTGGGGCCGCAAGGGCGCTTCGCCGCACTGACCAACATTCGTGACCCTGGGCAACCGCTGGGGCCTCGCAGCCGCGGTGAACTGGTGGCGGCGTACCTGCACGGTGAGTTGGGGGTCGAGGCATACCTGGACCAGGTCGCCAGCCGCAGCGAACAGTATTCGGGGTTCAACCTGCTAGTGGGTGACAGCCAACGGTTGGGCTACCTGCATGCACGCGATGCAGCACCGCGCCTGCTTGAGGCCGGAGTGTACGGGCTTTCCAATGGCGGCCTGGACACGCCGTGGCCCAAGCTGGTCAAGGCGCGCAATGGCCTGAAGAGCCTGCTGGGTTCAGCCGACCCGCAGCGGTTGCTGGCGCTGTTGGCAGATGACGCGCCGGCGCCGGACAGTGAATTGCCCGAAACCGGCGTGGGTTTGGCGACTGAAAAGCTGCTGTCGAGCGTGTTCATTGCCAGCCAGAACTACGGGACCCGGGCCAGTACGGTGCTGATTGTGGACGATCAGGGGACAAGGCGGCTGATCGAGCGCAGCTTCGGGCCGTTTGGTGGGCATCTGGGGGAAGTTGAGCTGGTGGTCTGAAAGCCGACGTCGCTGGCCGGGCTTCCGGGCGGGGTTACCCCAAAGAGGCCTGTGCAGGCCTCAGAGCGTCTTGTTGGCCCCAGGCCCGATCATCCGCGCCAGGCCGAGGTTCTTCAACGCCAGTTGCAACGAGCTGTGGATAACCTGCGGGTTGTCATGGGTCATGGCCTCGGCCAGCAGATCCTTGGCCTTGCTCATGTTGATCTGACGCAGCATCCATTTCACCTTGGGCAGGTTGGTGGCGTTCATGGACAAGCTGTCGAAGCCCATCGCCATCAGCAGGATGGCCGCGGCCGGGTCGCCGGCCATCTCACCGCAGATGCTGACCGGCTTGCCTTCGCCATGGGCGTCGCGCACCACGGTATACAAGGCCTGCAGCACCGCCGGATGCAGGTAGTCGTAGAGGTCGGCGACCCGCGGGTTGTTGCGGTCCACCGCCAGCAGGTACTGGGTCAGGTCATTGGAGCCGACCGACAGGAAGTCCACCTGCCGCGCCAGTTCCTTGGTTTGGTAGACCGCCGCAGGGATCTCGACCATCACGCCAACCGGCGGCATCGGCACGTCGGTGCCTTCGTCGCGCACCTCGCCCCAGGCGCGGTGGATCAGGTGCAGCGCCTCCTCCAGCTCGTGAATGCCAGAAATCATCGGCAACAGGATACGCAGGTTGTTCAGCCCCTCGCTGGCCTTGAGCATGGCGCGGGTCTGAACCAGGAAAATCTCCGGGTGGTCGAGTGTCACGCGGATACCACGCCAACCCAGGAACGGGTTCTCTTCCTTGATCGGGAAGTAGGACAACGCCTTGTCACCGCCGATGTCGAGCGTACGCATGGTCACGGGCAGCGGGTGAAAGGCCGCCAACTGCTCGCGGTAGATCGCCAACTGCTCCTTCTCGCTGGGGAAACGCTGGTTGATCATGAAGGGCACTTCGGTGCGGTACAGGCCAACACCTTCGGCGCCACGCTGCTGGGCACGGGCCACATCGGCGAGCAGGCCGGTGTTGACCCACAGTGGCATACGGTGGCCATCGGGGGTGACGCAAGGCAGTTCGCGCAGTGCATCGAGGCCCTGGGCGAGCTGGCGTTCCTCTTCCACCACCTCGCTGTACTGCTTGCGCAGCACTTCGCTGGGGTTGGTGAACACCTCGCCCTTATAGCCATCGACGATCATTTCGATGCCGTCGACCTTGGAATACGGCAGGTCGACCAGGCCCATCACCGTCGGAATACCCATGGCGCGGGCCAGGATGGCAACGTGGGAGTTGCCCGAACCCAGCACCGAGACCAGCCCCACTAGCTTGCCTTCCGGCACCTCGCCGAGCATGGCCGGGGTCAGCTCCTCGCTGACCAGGATCGTATTGTCGGCGTACACCAGCGATTGCGAACGGGCTTGCTGCAGGTAGGCCAACAGACGCCGGCCCAGGTCCTTGACGTCCGAGGCACGCTCGCGCAGGTAATCGTCGTCCATCAGCTCGAAGCGGTTGACGTGCTCGCCAACCACCTGGCGCAGGGCGCCCTGAGCCCACTGCCCGGTCTTGATGACTTCGGTCACCTCGCCGCCCAGGGCCGCGTCTTCGAGCATCATCAGGTATACGTCGAACAGCGCGCGCTCTTCCGGGCGCAGCTGGGTAGCCAGCTTGGCCGAGAGCTTGCGCATGTCGGCGCGCACACCTTCGAGGGCGTTGTGGAACAACCTGAGTTCGGCGTCGATATCATCGACCGCCTTGTCCGGCACCACCTCGAGGTCGGCCGGTGGCAGCATGACCACGGCCCGCCCGACCGCAGCGCCCGGCGAGCCTGGAACGCCGACGAAGCGCGCTTCCTGGATACCTTTGCCCTGGCGGCCCAGGCCCCGGATCGAGCCGGTCGCCTCGGCATGGGCGATAACCCCGGCAAGCTGGGCGCTCATGGTCACCAGGAAGGCTTCTTCTCCCTCGTCGAACTGGCGGCGTTCCTTTTGCTGAATGACCAGTACGCCCACCACCCGGCGGTGGTGGATGATCGGCGCGCCAAGGAATGATGCGAATTTCTCTTCGCCGGTTTCGGCGAAATAGCGATAACGCGGGTGATCGGCAGCGTTTTCCAGGTTGAGCGGTTCTTCCCGGGTACCCACCAGGCCGACCAGGCCCTCGTTGGGGGCCATGCTGACCTTGCCGATGGAACGCTTGTTCAGGCCTTCGGTGGCCATGAGCACGAAACGGTTGGTTTCCGGGTCGAGCAGGTAGACCGAGCAGACCTGGCTGCCCATGGCTTCCTTGACGCGCAAGACGATGATCCCCAACGCCGTCTTGAGATCTTTGGCGGAGTTCACTTCCTGGACGATCTTGCGCAGCGTATTGA
The DNA here is from genome assembly GCF_001320525.1 of Pseudomonas sp. NBRC 111131. NCBI lineage: Bacteria > Pseudomonadati > Pseudomonadota > Gammaproteobacteria > Pseudomonadales > Pseudomonadaceae > Pseudomonas > Pseudomonas sp. NBRC 111131. Next base: position 109,532 of record NZ_BCBH01000015.1, read on the forward strand.
GCATGGCTCGGGGTCGAACTCCGTCGTCAGTCGCGCGTCAGCAGACGCGGTGCTAGCTCTTTCAGGGCGCGGCGGTAGACTTCGCGCTTGAATGTCACCACCTGGCCCAGCGGGTACCAATAGCTGACCCAGCGCCAGCCGTCGAATTCGGGCTTGCCGGTCAGGTCCATCCGCACCCGTTGTTCATTGCTCACCAGGCGCAGCAAAAACCACTTCTGCTTCTGGCCGATGCACAGCGGTTGGCTGTGGGTACGTACCAGTCGCTGGGGTAAACGATAACGCAACCAGCCGCGGGTGCAGGCAAGAATTTCCACATCGTCGCGTTCAAGGCCAACTTCTTCGTTCAGCTCGCGGTACAGGGCATCTTCCGGCGTCTCGTCAGGGTTGATACCACCCTGCGGGAATTGCCAGGCATCCTGGTTGATCCGCCGAGCCCATAGCACCTGCCCGGCATCATTCGTAAGAATGATCCCGACATTGGGGCGAAAACCATCCGGGTCGATCACGGCAGCAACCTCGCAAACGCATGTCACCGCATTGTTCCACAAAGCCTGCGAGCGCAGCAACGCGCCTGCCAAGCTTATGTGCAGCAAGCTGAAAACTACGTATTCTGCGGGCCTACCCTGTAGCTGATGCGAGTGACCGCAATGCGCCTGGCTTTATTCGACCTGGACAATACCCTCCTCGGTGGCGACAGCGACCATGCCTGGGGTGACTACCTGTGCGAGCGGGGCATCCTTGACCCTGTCGCCTACAAGCAACGCAACGATGCCTTCTATCAGGACTACCTGAACGGCACCTTGGACCTGCAGGCCTACCTGGCCTTTTCCATGGAGATCTTCGCAGCCACCGAGCCTGCACAGCTCGACCAGTGGCACCGCGAGTTCATGCGTGACTGCATCGAACCGATGATCCTGCCCAAGGCCCTGGCCTTGCTCCAGCAGCACCGGGAAGCGGGTGACCAGTTGGTGATCATCACCGCCACCAACCGTTTCGTTACTGCGCCGATTGCCCGCCGCCTGGGTGTGCGCACCCTGCTGGCGACCGAGTGCGAAATGCGCGAGGGCCGTTACACCGGCCGCAGTACCGATATACCGTGTTTCCGTGAAGGCAAGGTGACGAGGCTGGAGCGGTGGATGCTGGAGAACGGGTTCGATCTGCAAGACAGCTACTTCTATAGCGACTCGATGAATGACCTGCCGTTGCTTCAGCGGGTTGCGCACGCGGTGGCGGTGGACCCGGACCCTAACCTGCAGGCCGAAGCGCAGCGGCGCGGTTGGCCGGTGATTTCGCTGAGGGATTGACATCGCTTGGCCCCAGCGTCGCCAAGCCAGTCGCCACCCAGAGGGCTGCACAGCCCTGTGGGCGCCGGCTTGGCAGTGCTGGGCTGCAGCGCACCCCACGTCACCTAGACCGGCTTGGCGCCCATCAAGCCGGCAATGGACAGAAAGCAAACCCCGCTGAACACCGCCAGCGCCAAGGTAAAGCGCAAGCCCACCACCTCGGCCTTGCGCAAACGGTTCAGCCGCACCAGCAGCCACCACACCGCGAACGCGCCAAGCGTGTAGATGACGCTGGAGGCCAATACCCAGGTCTGCCCCAGCGGCCAGCCAATCAGGTGCACCAGCCACCAGCCGGTAAACGGCATGCTCAGCAGGCACACGCCCATCACCAGCCAGATGAATAGCAAAGGCCGGCGCAGCAACTTGCGATAGGCATCGGCGTCACCTTGCCTGCGGGCGCGCACGGTCCAGATCGCCAAACCCAGCGCGCCTAGCAGCAACAGCACGGTGGCGAGGATGTGCAGGGTCTTGAGCGTGGTCAGATGTTCCATCGATCTTGTCCTTCAGCAAGCCATTCGCGTCGGCTCATTCGCGGGCAACCCCGCGAAGCGCCATCCACCCTAGCGTAGCCGCTCAGCCCAGGAACAGCCGATAGGCCGGGTTGTCGGTTTCGTCCCAGTACGGGTAGCCGATCTTCGCCAACGCGGCCGGCACCAGGTGCCGCTCGTCCTCCGGCACCTGCAGCCCTGCCACCACACGCCCATCGGCCGCGCCGTGGTTGCGGTAATGGAACATCGAGATATTCCAGCGCCCACCCAGCTTGTTGAGGAAGTTGAACAAGGCGCCTGGCCGCTCGGGGAATTCGAAGCGCAGCACGATCTCATCGCTGGCACCGGCTGAGTGGCCGCCGACCATATGGCGGATGTGCAGCTTGGCGAGCTCGTTGTCGGTCAGGTCGGTGACAGGGAACCCCTGCTCGGTCAGTTGCTGCACCAGCGCAGCCCGCGGGTCGTTCTCTGGGTGGGTCTGCACGCCGACGAAGATGTGGGCCTCGGCGGAGGTGTGCTTGCGGTAGTTGAATTCGGTGATCTGGCGCTTGCCGATGGCCTCGCAGAAGGCCTTGAAGCTACCGGGGCGCTCAGGGATGGTCACGGCGATGATCGCTTCACGCTTCTCACCCAGCTCGGCCCGCTCGGCCACGTGGCGCAGGCGGTCGAAGTTGACGTTGGCACCCGAGTCGATGGCCACGAGCGTCTGGCCGGTCACACCCTTGAGTTCGACGTACTTCTTGATGCCGGCAACGCCCAGGGCGCCAGCAGGTTCGGTGATCGAGCGGGTATCGTCGTAGATATCCTTGATTGCTGCGCAGATTTCATCGGTGCTGACTGTTACCACCTCATCCACATAGTGCCGGCAGATGTCGAAGGTGTGCTGGCCAATCTGCGCAACGGCCACGCCATCGGCAAACAGCCCAACCTGCGGCAACACCACACGCTCACCTGCGGCCATGGCGGCCTGCAGGCAGTTGGAATCATCCGGCTCGACGCCAATGACCTTGATTTCCGGACGCAGGTATTTCACGTAGGCGGCAATGCCGGCGATCAGGCCACCGCCACCCACCGGCACGAAGATCGCGTCCAGCTGGCCTGGGTGCTGGCGCAGGATTTCCATGGCCACGGTGCCCTGGCCGGCGATGGTGTGGGGGTCGTCATACGGGTGGACATAAACGAAGCCCTTCTCGTCGACCAGCTTCAACGAGTAAGCCAGCGCTTCGGGGAACGAATCGCCATGCAGGACCACTTTGCCCCCCCGTGAGCGCACGCCTTCGACTTTGATTTCCGGGGTGGTCTTGGGCATCACGATGGTTGCCTTGATGCCCATTTCCCGCGCGGCCAGCGCCAGGCCCTGGGCATGGTTGCCGGCCGAGGCGGTGACGACGCCGCGCGCCAGCTCTTGCGGGCTCAGTTGCGCCAGCTTGTTGTACGCGCCACGGATCTTGAAGGAGAACACCGGCTGCAGGTCTTCGCGCTTGAGCAGCACCTGATTGCCCAGGCGCTTGCTCAGTTGCCCGGCGCTTTGCAGTGGGGTTTCGACAGCGACGTCGTAGACGCGCGAGGTGAGGATCTTCTTGACGTACTGTTCGAGCATCGGGAAAGCATCACTGGCCGCGGGACAAGGGCTGCGAGTCTACCCCAGCGCTACGTCGGGCGACCACAGCAAAGCCGCCCGAGCCGTTATACTAGGCTCCTTTGACTATCGCCCTGCCCCTTTCCGGAGCCCGCATGACCCAGGACCAACTCAAACAGGCCGTCGCCCAGGCCGCTGTCGACTTCATTCTGCCCAAGCTGGATGAAAAGAGCGTCGTCGGCGTCGGTACCGGTTCGACCGCCAACTTCTTCATTGACGCCCTGGCCCAGCACAAGACCGCCTTCGACGGCGCGGTCGCCAGCTCCGAGGCCACTGCCCAGCGTCTGAAGGGCCACGGCATCCCGGTCTACGAGCTGAACAGCGTCAGCGAGCTGGAATTCTACGTCGACGGTGCTGACGAAAGCGACGCGCACCTGAATCTGATCAAGGGCGGCGGCGCGGCCCTGACCCGCGAGAAGATCGTCGCGGCCGTGGCCAAGACTTTCATCTGCATCGCCGACGCCAGCAAGCTGGTACCGGTGCTGGGCGCCTTCCCGTTGCCGGTCGAGGTCATCCCGATGGCCCGTAGCCATGTGGCGCGTCAACTGGTCAAGCTGGGCGGCGATCCGGTTTACCGTGAAGGGGTGGTGACCGACAACGGCAACGTAATCTTGGACGTGTACAACCTGCAGATCACCAACCCGGTGGAGCTGGAAGCGCAGATCAATGCGATCGTCGGCGTGGTGACCAATGGCCTGTTTGCGGCGCGGCCCGCGGACCTGCTGCTGCTAGGCACCTCGGACGGCGTGAAGAGCCTCAAGGCCGAGTGATGCCATTCGCGAGCGAGTCCGCTCCCACAAGCGCTGCCCCCCTTTCAGCCCCAGGGGTGTAACTGTGGGTGCGGGCTCGCCCTGCGAAGCGGCCCTCACACCCCGTCAATCAGCCGGCTGCTTGAATACATAAAACAGGTTCGGCTCGCTGACCAAATAAATGGTCCCCGCCTCATCCATCGCGATCCCCTCAGCCTGCGGCACTGTCGCCTTCAACCCCTGAAACCCCTTGCGCAACGACAAGGTACTCAGCGGCCTGCCCTTCACATCCAGCTCCAGCACCAACCGCGATTCATCCGATAACGCCAGCAGATGCCCACTGCGCTCATCGAACTGCAGGCTCGACAGGTCACGCACGAACAACCGCGCATCACGCTTGCGGTCCTGCACTACGTGCACCGCGTAGGGCTGGTCAGGGTTTTCATGGGGGAAGCCATGCACCTCGTAGATCAACATCGGGTCGCGCTCCTTGGCCACGAACAGGCGCTTGCCCGCCGAGTCGTAGGCCAGACCTTCGAAACCTTTGTTGCCGTTCAGGCCGATGCCCAGGGTCAACTGCTCGGCATCACCGGCATCGAGGAACGGCGTATCGTCTTCCAGGTGCACCCGGATCAGACGCTGCTGACGCTCATCGGTGATCACATAGCTGTTGGGGCCAACGTACTCCACGGCTTCCGGGTCACCGAACCCCGTCAGGGGTATGCGCCGCAGGATGCGCCCGTCCAGTGACAGCTCGATCAGCTCCGAGCGGGCATTGGTGACCGTGAAGAGGGTCTTGCGGTCGGGGTCGTAGGTGAGGGCCGAAATATCGTCATCCAGCCCCGTCACGGGCTGCGCCTCGACCACTACCCGATAACGGTCCAGGCCGATGCTCTGTTCTGCCGGCTGCCACCAGCGCTTGAGGTTGAACCAGCCGCGCTCGAACAGGCGGAACTCCTGACCGAACAGGCCCAGCACCAGCAACCCGGCCAGGGCCAGAAGCAGTGGCAGACGAACAAAACGACGCATGACGGAAGACTCGACGTGAGGAGGGCGAATCTAACCACGACTGACTGAAATGAAGCTTAATGCCAGCGTCCGAACAACCTGATAGTGCTACGGATTCTTCTTGAAACGATAGAACAGCGCAGGCTCGCTGACCATGTACAGGTTGCCCTGGTCATCCATGGTCACTCCCTCGGCGCGCGGAATAGTGCTTTTCAGGCCATTGAAGCCACCCAGCAACGTCATGAAGCTGACCTGCTGCCCTTGTTCGTCCAGCTCCAGCAACAGGTTGGAGTCCGCCGACAGCACCAGCAGGTGGCCGGTACGCGGGTCGACGCTCAGTGCCGAGAGGTTGCGCAGGTCGAGTTCGTCATTGGCCAACGCCTGCTTGCCACCCGTGAGCGGGGCGCGGCCATCGGTGTTCCAGGTGTACAGCTTCGGCGGGCGCTCTTCGCCAATCACCAGGCGCTGGCGCATGGGGTCCCAGGCGATGGCCTCGAAGCCTTTGTTGCTCTTCACCGACTGCCCCAAGTCGTGGCTGACGAAGTCCGCATGGTTCAGCGACCGGGTATGCGCATCCACCTTGACCACGGTCAGGTCGTGCAGGCGCTCATCGGTGATGGCCAGTTGGCCATCCTCCAGCACGGCTACGCCCTCGGGGTTGTTCCAGCCCACGAGGGGGATCTGCCTCAGCACATCGCCATCAAGGCTCAGTTCGACCAGGAAAGGGTTCTTGCCCATGACGACGAACAATGTACGGGTCTGCGGGTTGAACGCTACGTCCGAGGCTTCGTCATCGGCCATGCCCGGCAGCGGCTTGGCATCGATATCGACTTGATAGTCCGGTAGCCACACGCTCTCGCTACGCTCGGCGCTGCTTTCAAAGCCTTCCTTTATCCACAGCAGGCCACGGTCATCCCAGTGCATGGCCACCGCCACGCCATAACCGATCACCGCCGCCACGGCGAGGCCGAAGGGCCAACGCAGGTAGAAGCGGCGCTTGGGTGATGCTGGGACGGTGGAAGGAGATGGCATGCAGGAGGTTCCCGAGGAAATTGCTGAGACTCGCGCATTATCCGGATGGGTTGTGAAAAAACAGTAAAGCGCTCAAGCGCTTCGCGGGTAAATCCGTCCCACAGGTACCACGGTGCCTTCAAGCGCAGCGCAGTATCGGGGCGAGCGAATTTACCCGCGTTGCGGGCGACGCGGTCTCAGCTCAGAGTACGCGGCTTTCGAAGCGGCTCGCGCCGGGCAGTTCCAGTACCAGCTCATCGCCCACGGTGAACGGGCCAACGCCGGCAGGGGTGCCGGTGAGGATCACATCGCCCGCCTGCAGCGAGAAATGCGCTGCAATGTACTGAATCATCGGCACGATCGGGTTCAGCATCATCGCGCTGTTGCCGTCCTGGCGCACTTGGCCGTTGACCGTCAGGCGCACCGGTATGTCGGTCACGTCCTCGAAGCTGGCAGGCGACACGAACGGCGGCAATACGCAGGCACCGTCAAAGCACTTGGCCAGCTCCCACGGCAGGCCCTTCTCTTTCAGCTTGGCCTGCACGTCGCGCAGGGTCAGGTCCAGCGCCGGGGCATAACCGGAAATGGCATCGAGCACCTCTTCCTCGCTCGGATGGGTCGACAGCGGCTTGCCCAGCAGCACGGCAATCTCGGCCTCATAGTGCACCGAACCACGCTCGACCGGGATTTTGAAGCCGCCTTCGGCCGGCACCACGCAACTGCCCGGCTTGATGAACAGCAGCGGCTCGCTGGGAATGGGGTTGTTCAGTTCCTTGGCATGCTCGGCATAGTTACGGCCAATGCACACCACCTTGCCCAATGGGTAGTGGATACGCGTGCCGTCTACGTACTGGTGCTGGTAACTCATGGCCGACTCCTCTGATCACTGCTTTTATTCAGGAGCGAAGATCTTACCCGGATTCATGATGCCGTTAGGGTCGAAGACGGCCTTAATTGCCTTCATGCAGGCAATTTCATCTGCCGAGCGGCTGTAACCCAGGTAGTCGCGCTTGGTCATGCCCACGCCGTGCTCGGCTGAGATCGAGCCGTTGTAGCGCTGGACGATCTCGAACACCCATTTGTTGACCTTGGCGCACGAGGCGAAGAAATCATCCTTGCTCATGTGATCAGGCTTGAGGATGTTCAGGTGCAGGTTGCCGTCGCCGATGTGGCCGTACCAGACCACTTCGTAGTCCGGGTAGTGCGTGTTCACGATGGCGTCGATGTCGCGCAGGAACGCCGGCACCTTGGAAACAGTGACGGAGATGTCATTCTTGTAAGGCGTCCAGTGGGAGATGGTTTCCGACAGGTACTCACGCAGCTTCCACAGGTTTTTCAGCTGGGTTTCGCTCTGGCTCATCACCCCGTCCAGCACCCAGCCCTGTTCGACACAGTGCTCGAAGGTGGCCAACGCTTCATTGGCCACCGCCTCGGTACTGGCCTCGAACTCCAGCAAGGCATAGAACGGGCAGTCGGTAGCGAAGGGCGAGGGCACGTCGCCTCGGGCCATGATCTTGGCCAGGCCCTTGTCGGAGAAGAACTCGAATGCAGTCAGGTCGAGCTTGCCCTGAAACGCATGCAGCACCGGCATGATCGAATCGAAATCCGGCGTGCCCAACACCATTGCAGTGAGGTTGCGCGGGGCACGGTCCAGGCGCATGGTCGCTTCGACCACGAAGCCCAGGGTGCCTTCGGCCCCAATGAACAACTGGCGCAGGTCGTAGCCGGTGGCGTTCTTGATCAGGTCTTTATTGAGCTCGAGCAGCTCGCCTTTACCGGTGACCACCTTCAGGCCGGCCACCCAGTTGCGGGTCATGCCGTAGCGAATCACCTTGATGCCCCCGGCATTGGTGCCGATGTTGCCGCCAATCTGACTGGAGCCGCTGGAGGCGAAATCCACGGGGTAATACAGCCCCTGCTCTTCGGCGAACGTCTGCAACTGGCGCGTGATGACGCCGGGCTGGCAGACCACGGTGCGGTCGAAGGCATTGAAGCCAAGAATCTGGTTCATGTAGTCAAAAGCCACGACCACCTCGCCGTTGGCCGCCACGGCACCCGCGGACAGCCCGGTACGGCCCCCGGAAGGCACCAGCGCAACCTGATGGCGATTGGCCCACCCCACGATGGCCTGCACCTGCTCGATGCTCCTGGGGAACACAATGGCGGTGGGCGCCGGCGGATAGTGCTTGGTCCAGTCCTTGCCATAGGCCTCCAGGGAAGCCGCGTCAGTCAGGACCTTGCCAGGGTCGACCAACGTCATCAGTTCATCAATTACCGCGGGGTGGGTCATCGCTGGAACTCTCGACTTATTCATAGTCACCCTGAGCACTCTTCACCTGTCGGGATAAGCTCAGATTGTGTCGCGTATGCTAGCATAGCGCTCCCGCTGTTCATGCTAAGGCCGACGCCGCGCCTAGCATCACTCCTCGCCATTTTTTCTCCGGGATACAGGTTTACGCAGATGAGCAAGACTTCTCTCGACAAGAGCAAGATCAGGTTCCTTCTTCTTGAAGGTGTGCACCAGAATGCGGTCGATACCCTCAAGGCCGCTGGGTACACCAACATCGAGTACCTCACTGGCTCACTGCCGGAAGCAGAACTCAAGGAAAAGATCGCTGATGCCCACTTCATCGGCATCCGTTCGCGTACCCAACTGACCGAAGAGATCTTCGACTGCGCCAAGAAACTGGTCGCCGTCGGCTGCTTCTGCATCGGCACCAACCAGGTCGACCTCGAAGCGGCCCGCGAGCGCGGCATCGCGGTGTTCAACGCGCCGTACTCCAACACCCGTTCGGTCGCCGAGCTGGTACTGGCCGAGGCCATCCTGCTACTGCGCGGCATCCCCGAGAAAAACGCCTCCTGCCACCGTGGCGGCTGGATCAAGAGCGCGGCCAACTCCTTCGAGATCCGTGGCAAGAAGCTGGGCATCGTCGGCTACGGCTCGATCGGTACCCAACTGTCGGTCCTGGCCGAGAGCCTGGGCATGCAGGTGTACTTCTTCGACCCGCTGACCAAGCTGCCACTGGGCAATGCCGTGCAGGTCACCAGCCTGAACGAACTGCTGGGCCTGGCCGACATCGTCTCGCTGCACGTGCCTGAGCTGCCATCCACCCAGTGGATGATCGGCGAGAAGGAAATCCGTGCGATGAAGAAAGGCGCGATCCTGATCAACGCTGCCCGTGGCACCGTCGTCGAACTGGACCACCTGGCCGCTGCGATCAAGGACAAGCACCTGATCGGCGCCGCCATCGACGTATTCCCCGTCGAGCCGCGCTCCAACGACGAAGAGTTCGAAAGCCCGCTGCGCGGCCTGGACAACGTGATCCTGACCCCGCACATCGGCGGTTCCACCGCCGAAGCCCAGGCCAACATCGGCCTGGAAGTGGCCGAGAAGCTGGTCAAGTACAGCGACAACGGTACCTCGGTGTCGTCGGTCAACTTCCCGGAAGTCGCCCTGCCGGCACACCCGGGCAAGCACCGCCTGCTGCACATCCACGAAAACATTCCGGGCGTGCTCAGCGAGATCAACAAGGTCTTCGCCGAAAACGGTATCAACATCTCGGGCCAGTTCCTGCAGACCAACGAGAAAGTCGGCTACGTGGTCATCGACGTCGATGCCGAGTACTCCGACCTGGCGCAAGAGAAGCTGCAGCACGTCAAGGGCACCATCCGCTCGCGCGTACTGTTCTGAGCGTGATCGCTGAATGAAAAGGGAGGCCCTGGTGGCCTCCCTTTTCGTTTGCCAACTCCAAAGGTGGATCTTCGCAGGCAACCCGCGAAGCAACCGAGCCTATTTCACCTCAACGGTGATCTTCTTCGATTCAACGCTCGGCTTGAACGGCACGTGGTACTGGTCGCCCAGCACCAGCTGCAAAGTATGCTTGCCCGGCGTCAGGGTCAGGGTGGCTTCGGTCTGTGCCTTGCCGAAGTGCAGGACTTGCGGGCCGGCAGGCAGCGGTGCGTTGTTCTCTGGCATCAGGCTGGTGGGCAGCGGCTGGTCGGCAACAGGCTCTTGATCCACATCCACCAGCAGGTGGTGATGGCCTGTGTGCGGGGTCTGGTCGCCGGCGGGCTTGAGCGCCATGCCCTCGATACCGAACTTGACGGTGAAGGTCTTGTCGACCGTGGCACCGTCGGCGGGGGAAACGATGAAGACCTTGGCATCCTTGGGCGGCTGCTGGCTCTTGAGGGCATCCGCAGCACTGGCCAGCACCGACGCTCCCATCAGCACACCGGCAATGGCAGCACGCGAAAATAGGCTATTCATTCACTTCTCCTGTGATTCACTTAAAGACCGCAACCGGTAAACGAACGGCGGCGGTACTTCACCATAGCCCACAAAGAGAAATATTTCAGTTAGGGTTAAACCTCGCCAAGGCTTGAAGGTCATAGGCTGCGCCCGACCGTGACGAAGGAACAAAGTCGCGGCGGAAGTTATTCATTTGCCAAAGAAAAAGGGGCATCACATGCGTTCGACCATAGGCGTACTGCTGGCAGTACTGATCACTCCATTGGCTCAAGCCGAGCTGATAGACGAAATCGCCGACCGGGGCGAACTGCGCATTGCCGTTCAGGCCGACAACTCACCGTACGCCTTCAAGGAAAACGACCATCTGACCGGGTTCGAAATTGAGTTCGGCCAGGAACTGGCCAAGGAGTTGGACCTGCGTGCCGAATTCATCGAAACAGCGGCCGCAGACGCGCTGCCAGGCGTACAGAGCGGCACCTACGACATCACCCTGACCCCTGCCGACGACGCGCCGAAGGCTGATACGCCGTTCGATCTCAGCCAGCCGTTCGGTGAGAAGAAACTGGTGATCCCGTTCCAGAAGGGCAACCCGGCGTTCGAAAGCGCAGTGAACAATGCGCTGCAACGGCTCAAGGACAGCGGGCGCACCGCTGAACTTGAGCAAAAGTGGTTCAAAGGCGCGCAGGAGACGGCTGCCGAGCAGTAGTACCGATTGGCGCGCTTTGCGGGTTAGCGGTGGGGCCGGGGCCGGCGCAGCATCAGGCTGAAAAACCAGCCAACGCCTGCTCCGCCTCTTCCAACTCCAGCTCGCTGAACACCAGCACCCCTTCGCGCCGCAGCAACGCGGTGGTCACCCCTTCCCCCGGCACCTTTACCCCGGAAAAGGTGCCATCGTAAGTCAGTCGGTTGCCACACGACGGGCTGCCGGCCTTGAGCACCGCCACCCGAATGCCATGGCGGCGCACCAGTGCCAACGCCAAGTTGGCCCCGGCAAGAAACGCCGCACTGACATCCTCACCCGTCACCGTCAGCACCTGCGCCGCGCCATCAAGCACCTCGCCACCCTGCCCACCCGGGATCTCTGCGGCCGGACGCGGTGTCGGCAAGCCACCGGCCACTTCAGGGCATAGCGGCACGACACGCCCCTCAGCCTGCCAATGCCGCAAACGGTCAGGGTGCCCGCTGGCGCGTCCGTCATAACGCACCGGCTGGCCCAACAGGCAGGCACTGACCAGCACCTTCGGCAGTTCAGAACAGGTCATTGCCACGCCGCCGAAACCAGCCAGTCAGGGACAACCGCTCGCGCCCGGCCGGCAACACTTCATGAGGGACCTCTGCGGACAAAAACACCACCAGGCAGCCTGCCACCGGCTGCACGTCGTGCTCAGTATCGTTTTTCAGGAACATGCGCAACTGCCCTCCATCCTGCGGCTGCCATTCTTCGTTGAGGTAAAGCACTGCCGAAACCATCCGCCGGTCATCGTCACGAAAGCGGTCCAGGTGCCGGCGATAGACCGCCCCCGGCGGGTACAGGGCGAAATGGCATTCGAAGTCTTCCAGGCCCAGAAACAGACCCTGGTTGATGGCCAGGCGTAACTGATCCATGGCCTGTAGATAGTCGTCGCAGGCCTGAGCCTGGCCCGGATCGATCCACTGGATCTGGTCGCCACGGATCGCCTCGCGCACCTCCTGGGCAACACCGCGCCCAACCCCGGCGGGGTTGAGCTGGCCTTCGGCATCGCGGCGCCGACACTCGGCCGCCAGTGCGCGCACCAGTTCAGCAGGCAGAAAAAAAGCCTGCTGCGACCAGCCACGCAGGGCCAAGTCGTCGACAACGGCAGAAAGCATCGGGTTTTCAGGGGATATGTGCATGGCGCGCATCATATCCATTAGCCTTGCACTCGCACAGCGCCACTTGGCCGAGAAACACGCGGATATCTCGACAAACCAGCGCCGAGCCAAGGACAATAGCCCCCTGCCGACAGGAGTCCTGAATGCGCCGTCTGTTTTCCCTGCTTCTGCTGATGATCTGCACCATGCCTGTCTGGGCAGACAGCCTTGATCAACTGTACAAGGCCGCCGGCTGGCCCGACCAGCGCGCCCATTTCAACGATGCCGTGAGCGCTGCCCAACAGCGCTACCGCAACAGCCTGCCGCCTGCGGTTTATCAGGCGCTGGTCAACAACAGCAATCAGCGCTTCCAGGCCCAGGCCATGGACCGCCGTGCCCAGGCGCAACTGCGCAGCGCGCTGCCCAATCCGGCGCCGGCGCTGGCGTTCTTCCAATCGCCGCTGGGCCGCAAGATCGTCGCTGCCGAACTGCTGGCCACACGCAAGGACCAGTTGGCCAAGAACGCCAAAGGCCTGCCGAAAATACAGGCCAGCGATAACCGCCTGCTGATCGTCGGCCACTTGGCCCAGGCCCTGCCGGCCCGGGAAGCCGGCGCCGAGGTCAGCCTGGCGATTGCCGGGGTGGCGGCCGACAGCCTCAGCTCGATGATCCCCGGGTTATTCGGCGGCGGCCAGGCCCAGGGCCTGCTCGACGGCCAGCGCCAGCGGTTGATGAACCAGATTGGCGAAGACCTCAACAACACCTTGCTGTACGTCTACCGCGACCTGTCCGATGCCGAGCTCGAAGAATTCGCCACCTTCGCCGAATCGCCGGAAGGCAAGGCGTATTACCAGGCCGCCGTGGCGGCCGTGCGCGCCGGGTTGGCGGTCGGCCAGAGCGGCGCAGACCTCAAGTGATCAGCGCAATCGCTGGTCGATGAAGTCGAAATAGCGCTGCCGAATACCCGGTAGTTCGTTGGCCAGGTGGTGGCGGGCGTCAGGTAGCAGGAGTATCTGCGGCTCGCTGAACTTGGCCTTGAGCACCTTGAGGTTGTAAGGCCAATCCACCGTGCCATCCGCCTCGCCCTGCACGATCAGCGGCCGGCGTGTACTGCACGGCGCAGCCTCGATACGTTTGACCCAGGCCATCAGCGCACCGACCCAGGCCGTCGGCAGGCGCCGCGGTTGCAGCGGATCGGCTTCCAGGAACGGCAGGAAAGCAGGGTCGTTGGTGTTTTCACTGAATCGCCGTTCGATGCCATTGACGAAATGGCGCAGCACTCGATAGCTGAACTTCGACCACAACCAGGCGCGGGGGCGCACCAGCGGTGCCAGCAGGATCACCTGGCCGTCGACCGGGCTCTGCGCCCCGCGATGCAGCAGGTGATCGACAGCGATAGCACCACCGGTACTCTGCCCACACAGATGCCACGGGCGTGGCAGGTCAAGGCCAAGTGCCTGCTCGAACAGGGCATCGAGTACCTGCTGGTACAGCGCGAAATCACGGATACTGGCGCGCTCGCCGCTGGACAGGCCATGGCCGGGCAGGTCACAGCTGATGACCGCATAGCCCAGCTTGAGCGCCCATTCGATCACATGCCGATACAAGCCCATGTGGTCGTAGTAGCCGTGCAGCACAAACAAGGTCGCAACGGGCCGCTCAGGCAGCCAGACCTGCCCCACCAGGTCAAAGCCAGCCGCCTGGAAGCCGCCGAGCCAGCTGTGTGACGACAGGGCCAGGCCATAGAAGCGCTGGTAGTCTTGCGCCTGTGCAGACAAGGGCTGGCGGGCGCCAAGGGGCGCGAGGCTGGCGCGTAGGCGGTCGGGGTGAAAAGCAGCAGGCATCAGGTACATCCAAAGCGGAGCGAGTATTGATCTGGGATATTCAGCTCTTGGCACCATCGTGGCAAGCTTGAGTACTTTCTTGCCTGGAACCGGCGATCAGGCCAGCCAATCAACAGCGGGTTTTCATGCAGAAACCAATCAAACGGATACTCATGGCGACTGCGGCGCTGCTCTGTGCCGCCGTACTCTGGTGGGCCTACGCCGGCTTCCAGTCCCGCTACCTGCGCCCGTTCGACAACCAGACCACCCTGTTCGACGGTAGCCAACTGCGCCTGCCCGCCGCCCTCGCCGGCCCAGGCCCGATCCGCGTGGTGCACTTCTGGGACCCAGCCTGCCCGTGCAACGTGGGCAACCAGCAGCACCTGGGCGAGCTGGTCAGCCACTTCGCAGGCGAAGGGGTAACCTTCCACGTCGTGCAAAAGCCCGGCAGCCATGGGCAACTGCCCGCCAACCTGAGCAGCCTGCAGCCCATCGCTGACCTGCCTGGCAGCGCACACCTGCCCGCCTCCCCCGCCGTGGCGATCTGGGACCGCCAGGGCCACCTCGCCTACTTCGGCCCCTACAGCGAAGGTGCGGTGTGCAATGCCAGCAACAGCTTCGTCGAGCCAATCCTCAGGGCGCTGCTCGACGGCCGTCGGGTCACCGCATCCAACACCTTGGCGGTGGGCTGCTATTGCCCCTGGACCGACTGACGCACCCGCGCCGGATTACCCACCACCACCGCGCCCGCCGGCACATCGCGGGTCACCACACTGCCCGCGCCGACCACAGCGTTATCGCCAATGGTCACCCCCGGCAGGATGATCGCCGCCCCACCTATCCACACGTTGTTGCCGATGGTGACCGGTCGCCCACTTTCCAGCCCGGTACGCCGGACCTCTGGGTCGAGCGGATGGTCGGCGGTATAGATTTGCACCGCCGGACCAATCTGGCAGTCGTCGCCGATGTGTACC
Source organism: Pseudomonas sp. NBRC 111131 (assembly GCF_001320525.1). Taxonomy (NCBI): domain Bacteria; kingdom Pseudomonadati; phylum Pseudomonadota; class Gammaproteobacteria; order Pseudomonadales; family Pseudomonadaceae; genus Pseudomonas; species Pseudomonas sp. NBRC 111131. The sequence continues at coordinate 124,646 of NZ_BCBH01000015.1, forward strand.
GGCAATACGTCGAGGATCACGCAGTTGAAATTCATGAACGTATTGCGGCCGACGCGGATGTTGTAGCCGTAGTCGCAATAGAACGGCGGGCGGATCACCGTGCCTTCGCCGACATGCCCGAAGTGCTCGGCGAGCAAGCCGTTGCGCGCCTCGTTGAGCAGCTCGAAGCTGGTGTTGTAGCGCTGCATCCAGTGCTTGTTGGCGATCTGCTCGGCCTGCAGCTCGGGGCAGCTGGCATGGTAAAGCTGGCCGCTGAGCATTTTCTGTTTTTCGCTGAGGGACATGGAAACTCCTATCGGGGGCTATGCTCTGTTCGCGAATCCGTCGATGATCGGACCACAGTTTCCGCTCGAATGCACAAGGAGTCTCGATGAAGCGCAGCCTCACCCTGCTGGCCGTGGTGGTCGCCGTGGCCGCCGGCGCCGGATACTGGTACGTGCACGGCAAACTGCCGCAGCGTGAGGGCGAGGTAGCCATCGCCGGCCTGCAGGCCCCGGTCAGCGTGCGCTATGACCGGCGCGGTGTACCGCACCTGCAGGCGCAGAACGAACAGGACCTGTACCGCGCCCTGGGCTACGTGCATGCCCAGGACCGGCTGTTCCAGATGGAAATCATGCGCCGCCTGGCCCGGGGCGAACTGGCCGAGGTGCTGGGCGACAAGTTGCTGCCAACCGATACCCTGTTCCGCAGCTTGCGCATCCGCGATCAGGCGGCACTGATGGTCCAGCGCCAGGACCGCCAGGGTCACGCCTGGCAGGCCCTGCAAGCCTATCTGGATGGCATCAACGCCTGGCAGGCCAGCCACCCCAAGCCGCTGGAATTCGACCTCATCGGTATCACCCCCAGGCCGTTTACCGCTGAAGATACCCTGAGTATCGCCGGTTACCTGGCCTACAGCTTCGCCGCCGCCTTTCGCACTGAGCCTGCGCTGACCTACATCCGCGATCAGCTCGGCCCCCAGTACCTGACCCTTTTCGACCTCGACTGGCAGCCCGACGGCGCCCTCGGCAGGCCGCTGGCAGCTGCCGATTGGCAGAGCCTCGAAGCCCTGGCCCGCCTCAGCCACGAGGCATTGGGCGAAGCCGGCATCCCGCAGTTCGAGGGCAGCAACGCCTGGGCCGTGGCCGGTAGCCGCACCCGCAGTGGCAAACCCCTGCTCGCTGGCGATCCGCACATCAGCTTTGCCGTCCCGGCCGTCTGGTACGAAGCCGAACTCTCGGCCCCCGGCTTCAACCTGTATGGCTACTTCCAGGCGCTCAACCCGTTTGCGCTGCTTGGGCACAACCGCGAATTCGGCTGGAGCCTGACCATGTTCCAGAACGATGATGTCGACCTGATCGCAGAAAAGACCAACCCCGCCAACAGCGACCAGGTGATGGTCGACGGCCAATGGCAAACACTGGAACAGACCGAGCAGACAATTGCGGTCAAAGGCGAACAACCGGTCACTATCAGCCTGCGTCGTTCACCCCACGGGCCAATCGTCAACGAGGTACTCGGCGCCACCGCAGGCACCACACCCATCGCCATGTGGTGGGCGTTTCTGGAAACCGAGAACCCGATCCTGGAAGGTTTTTATCAGCTCAACCGCGCCGATACCCTGACCAAGATGCGCGAAGCGACGGCCAAGGTGCAGGCGCCAGGGCTCAACTTTGTCTGGGCCAACGCCCGGGGCGATATCGGATGGTGGGCAGCCGCGCAGTTACCGATCCGGCCGGCGGGGGTAAACCCGGCCTTCATCCTCGATGGCTCCAGCCCACAGGCCGACAAACTCGGCTTCTACCCGTTCAGCGTCAACCCGCACCAAGAGAACCCGGCGAGCGGCTACATCGTCTCGGCCAATTACCAGCCGCCCGCAGCGGTGGCGATTCCGGGTTACTACAACCTGCCTGACCGTGGCCGCCAGTTGGACCGGCACCTGTCCGCACCCGAGGTGAAATGGGACACCCAGAACAGCCAGGCCCTGCAACTGGATACGGCCAGTGACTATGGCCCACGTACCCTGGCGCCGTTGCTGGGGACCTTGCGCAACATCGCCCAGGGGGATGAAGAGCAGGAGCTGGTCGAGCAACTGGCCGCCTGGCGCGGGGATTACCCACTGGATTCCACCAGCGCCACGCTGTTCAACCAGTTTCTCTACGAACTGGCCTATGCCGCCTTGCATGACGAGTTGGGCGATACCTGGTTCCCGGTGTTGCTCAGCACCCGCATCATCGACGCCGCACTGCCCCGTCTGGCGGCCGACGCTCAGTCGCCATGGTGGAGCACGCGGGGCAGTAACGAACGGACCGACCGTACCGCCATCGTGCGCATCGCCTGGCAAAAGACCCTCAAGCACCTGCGTGACACCTTCGGCAAGGACCCGGCCAGCTGGCAGTGGGGCAAGGCCCATACCCTGACCCATAACCATCCACTGGGCGTTAAAAAGCCGCTGAACCTGCTGTTCAATGTCGGGCCATTTGCCGCGCCCGGCACCCATGAGGTGCCGAACAACTTGTCGGCGAAGATCGGGCCAGCGCCGTGGCCTGTGAATTATGGGCCCTCGACCCGCCGGCTGATCGACTTTGCCGATGCCGGGCAGGCGTTGACCAGCAACCCCGTGGGCCAGAGTGGCGTGCCGTTCGACACGCACTATGCGGATCAGGCCGAAGGTTATATCGAGGGCCGGTACCAACGGGCACAAATGGGCGTCATTCCCGCCCACAGTACCCTGCGCCTGGTACCGGCGCAGTGAAGCGGGCCGCGTCGCGGCCCCGGTTTTACGCTCAGCCCTGCCACTTACCGCCTTCGACAATCACGCTCTCAGGCTTGGTGTCATCGCTCAGTTCCTTGCGCACGTACTGGTCATACAGCTTGAGCAGGAACTTCTCCTCGCCCAGTTTGGCCAGTTCGGCGTTTACCCAGTCACGCAGCTCGGTATTGCCTTTCTTCACAGCTGGCGCGATCGGTGCCTCTTCGCCCAGCAGTTGCGGCAGCACGCGGTAGCCCGGGTTCTGCTTGGCCCAGCTGAACAGGATCAGGTTGTCCTGCGCGTAGGCATCGCCACGGCCGTTGGCCAGCGCTTGCAGTGACTCACTGTTCTTCTCGAACTTGAGCAGCTTCCAGTCTGGGTGGTTCTTGGTCAGCCAGATGTCGGCGGTGGTACCGGTGGTGACGATAATGGTCTTGTCGGCCAGGTCGTCGAGCTTCTGTACCGGGCTGCCATCGGCAACGATGGCCTGCACGGCCACGCGCAGGTTGGGGTTGGTGAAGTCCACCGCCTCCTTGCGTTCCGGGGTCACGGTCATGTTGGCAAGGATCAGGTCGACCTTGTCGCTTTGCAGGAACGGGATACGGCTGGCCGGCTCGACGGCGACGAACTCCACCTTGTTCTCGTCACCCAGCAGGTCCTTGGCCAGGCGACGGCCAATGTCGGTGTCAAAGCCTACGTAGCGGCCGCTCTCGTCCACGAAGCCGAAGGGTGGCTTGTCGGTGAACACGCCGACAATCAGCTTGTCCCGCGCCTTGATGGTTTCCAGGTAGCTGGTGGCTGGCGATGAGGCGGCCGGCTTGGGTGGCTCGTCAGCCTTGTTGCAGCCGGCCAGCAAGGCCAGGCCGAACAGCGGCGCCAGCAGTTTGGTAAGGGGGGCAGTTTTCATGACAGTTCCTTATGCAGTGTCTTGGGCAGGCTTTCGACGAAGGAGAATTTGTCCAGAAACTGCTGCGCACGTGCGGTCCGCGGTTGGCTGAAGAAGCTCTCGGGGTCGCTCTGTTCAAGGATCCTGCCGGCCTCCATGAACACGATGCGGTCGGCCACCGCGCGAGCGAAGGCCATTTCGTGAGTGACGATTAGCAGGGTCATGCCATCGCGGGCCAGGCCCTGGATCACTTGCAGCACTTCCTTGACCATCTCCGGGTCGAGCGCTGCGGTAACCTCGTCGAACAGCATCACCTGTGGGTTCATGCACAGCGACCGCACGATGGCGATACGCTGTTGCTGGCCGCCAGACAGCTGGCGCGGGAAGGCATCCCGTTTGTCCAGCAGGCCGACCCTGGCCAGCAGGGCCTCAGCCTGGGCCTGCGCTTCGGCGCGTTGGCGCTTTTGCACCTTGAGCGGCCCGAGCAGCAGGTTGTCGATCACACTCATGTGGCCGAACAGGTGATAGCTCTGGAATACCATGCCCACTCGCTGACGCACCTGGCGCCAGTCGGTGCCAGGTGCGAGCAGCTCCTGGCCGTCCAGGCGCAGATGGCCGCTATGCGCCTGCTCCAGGCCGTTCAGGCAGCGCAGTAAGGTGCTCTTGCCGCAGCCACTGGGGCCGAGGATCACCACCACCTCACCGGTGCGGACCTTGAGGTCGACCTCGGCGAGCACCTGGTGCTCGCCAAAATACTTGTTGAAACCCTGGAATTCTATGAGTGCAGTCATGAGTGGGCCCAGCGGCGCTCCAGCACGCGCGAGGCGGCGGACAGCGGATAGCAGACGATGAAAAAGAACAGGAACAGCACGCCATAGATCAGCACCGATTCGTAGGTGCGTTCGATGATCTGCTGGCCCGCCTTGATGACCTCGACCACACCGATCAGCACCGCCAGCGAGCTGGTCTTGATGATCCGCGTGTAGATGTTGATGGTCGGGGGAGTCATACGTTTGAGCGCCTGGGGCAGCAATACATAGCCATACAGCTGGCTGCTGGACAGGCCGATCGACAACCCCGCTTCACGCTGACCGCGCGGCAACGATTGCAGTGCGCCACGCACCACTTCGCCAACCTCACTCGCGCCCCATAACCCGAGCACCAGTACCGCGCACCAGAAGCTGGGAATACTTACGGCAAAGAAGATCGGCAACCCGAAAAACACCAGGTACAGCCAGACCAGCACCGGTATGGCCCGAAACAGCTCAAGGTAGACTTGCAGGGCGATGTTCACCACACGGTTGCCAAGCGTGGCCAGCACACCATAGAGCACGCCGCCAAGGGTGGCGAACAGAATGCCCAGGGCCGAAATGGCCAGGGTCTGTGCTGCGCCCTTGGCCAGTATCGGCAACGACAGCAGGAGCAGCTCAGGAGCCGAACTGGCCATGTTGCAGCCTCCTTTCCAGGTAGCGCAGCAGCAACGACAGCGGCAGGAACAACAGCACGCAGAGCAGCGTCAGCACAGCGAGCATTTCGTAGGTCTTGTAGTACAGGGCGATGTAGTTCTTGGTCGTGTAGAGGATCTCGGGCACTGCAACGGCCGACACCACGGTGGTTTCCTTGAGCAGGAAAATGAAGTTGGCGAACAGCGCCGGCAGGCTGAGGATGCCAGCCTGGGGCAGGATCACGTGACGCAGCAGTTGGCCCTCGGACAGGCCAATGGAGCGTCCGGACTCCAGTTGTGCCCGCGGCACCGCCTCGACGCCAGCACGCAGGACTTCGGTGAGATAGGCACCGCCCATGAAAGTCATGGTGATGATCGCTGCGGCGAACCCGGATACTTTCAGGCCAAGGCTGGGCAAGGCGAAGTAGACGAGGAACAGCTGGATCAGCAACGGCGTGTTGCGAGCGAGCTCGACATAGCCTTTGACCAGGCGCCACAGGTACGGCGTGCGTAGCACCAGGATCGTGGCATTGAACAGGGCTACCAGCATCGAGGTGGCAATGGCGATCAGGCCTACCTGCAGGGTAACGCCCACTGCTTTGAGAAACGCCGGCAAGGTACTGAGCATGAAGGCGGTATCGAAGGTCATGGGCAAACCCTCTGCACAGGGGTTGGAAAATACGGCATGGGGAATATCTGAAGTGTGCACAGTGCACGATCAGTAGACTCTAAAGGTATAAAAAACTTTTCATAAATACCTTTATTGCATATTGATATCACTGAAACTTTCTTGCCGGTGCTCTCTCCAAACGTTTTACAACGCAACGTGCCAGCCCATCGCAATGCACATAGGACGACAAGGATGAACAGCCCCTGCTCGACTGATTCCAATGAACAGATTCTGTGGTTGATGGCGTTACGCCGCGCGCTGGCTACCCAGCGCTGAAGAGGGTGGCTTTGCCCGCGAACAGGCCGGCCACAAAAAAACGCCGGCGCAAATGCGCCGGCGTTTTTCATACATGCTCAAGCAAAACCATCAGAACGCCGGCAGTACCGCGCCCTGGTATTTCTTGGCGATGAATTCCTTCACCTGCGGGCTGGTCAGCGCCTTGGCCAGCTTCTGGATGGCATCGCTGTTCTTGTTGTCCGGACGTGCTACCAGGAAGTTCACGTAAGGCGAGTCGCTGCCTTCGATCACCAGCGCATCCTTGGCCGGGTTCAGGCCGGCTTCCAGTGCGTAGTTGGTGTTGATCAGGTCCAGGTCGACCTGGTCCAGCACGCGCGGCAGCATGGCCGATTCCAGCTCACGGAACTTCAGCTTCTTCGGGTTCTCGGCGATGTCTTTCGGCGTTGCCAAGGCGTTTTTCGGGTCTTTCAGGGTGATCAGGCCAGCCTTCTGCAGCAGGAGCAGGGCACGGCCGCTGTTGCTGCCTTCGTTAGGAATGGCAACGGTAGCGCCTTCCTTGAGTTCGCTCAGGTTCTTGACCTTTTTCGAGTAGCCACCGAATGGTTCGACGTGCACGCCGATCACGGTTTCCAGGTGGGTGCCCTTGCCTTCGTTGAAGTTCTGCAGGTACGGCAGGGTCTGGAAGTAGTTGGCGTCCAGGCGCTTCTGGTCAACCTGCACATTAGGCTGTACGTAGTCGGTGAAGACCTTGATCTCCAGGTCCACGCCTTCTTTGGCCAGGGTCGGCTTGATCAGCTCGAGGATTTCAGCGTGTGGCACCGGGGTGGCGGCAACGACCAGTTTCTCGGCGGCGGTAGCCAGGCCTGCGAACGACAGGGCGGCGGCCAGGGCAGTGGTCAGCAAAGTCTTCTTCATGGTGATCCTTGTTCTGATGCTGGGCCATCGTCGATGGCAAAGTCGGTTGCCCAACCGGTTCACCGGTGGGCGTGAGGCGGAAGATACCGAGATTTTTTATTCCGCAACAATACCTTTTGATTCGCTTCTTATTCCAAAAACAAATTGCCATTACGGAATTTGCTTATGAGCGCTGTCTAGCTCGCGGTATTGGGTAAATCCAGGTCCTGCGGCAGGATCTCTTCACTGTCGTTGACCAGCAAGGCGAAGTGGATGATGTTCTCCAGTTCGCGGGTATTGCCTGGCCAGGCATGGGCCTCCAGCGCATGCTGCGCGGCTTCGCTGATCAGCGGCACCGAGCGCTGCAGGCGCACGCTGTAGATACCCACGAAGTATTCGGCCAGGGGCAGGATATCCCCCGGGCGCTCACGCAGGGGGGGCAGTTCCAGCGCGCCTTCGCGCAGGTACTGGTACAAGCGCTCGTTGAACCTGCCGGCCTTCACCACCCGCGCCAGGTCGATGCTGGTCGCGGCCACCAACCGCACGTCCACGGCCTGGGGCTGCTGCGCGCCCACCCGGGTGACTTCGCGATTTTCCAGCGCCGCCAGCAACTTGCCCTGGATGGCCAGCGGCAAGTCGGCGATCTCGTCCAGGTACAAGGTGCCGCCGTTGGCCGAACCGAACCAACCCGCCCGGCTGCTGGCGGTACCGCCCTGGGTGCCTGCGCTGTAGCCAAACAACTCAGCATCGGCGTAGGTAGGGCTGATGGCCGCGCAGTTGACCGAGACAAACAGCCCCGCCCGGTCACTGGCACGGTGAATCTGCCGTGCCAGCAGCTCCTTGCCCGTACCGGTTTCACCGCGGATCAGCACGGGCAGCGGTTGCGGCGCCAGCCGTTCGAGCGCCTGACGCAACTGCTGCGAGCGCGGGTCGATGAACACCAGGGCCTTGGCACGGATGCTCAGTGGGCTCTTGTCCAGCTCAGGGAAGGTCAGCAATGGCTGGCCAAACGGGTTTTGAAAAGTCATGACGAACTCCCGCCCCAGGCCTCTGCAGGCCGGGCGTCAGGCAAACGGTAAACAGAAGCGTCGATCAGGCGCGGCGCAGTGCGCGCTGCTCGACCCGGCTTTGCAGGCGATACAGGTAGGCAAACCCCTGCTCCCAGCGTTCATGCCCCGACTTGACGTTGATGTGCCCGGCATTGCTCAGCACCCCCGCTTCAGCGCCCCAGGCCTGCGCCAGGTAGAGCGCGCGGGGCACGGTGACTGCCGGGTCGTTGTCAGAGCTGACCACTTGGCTGGGGAACGGCAGGGCCTGCTGCGGGATCGGCGCAAAGTTGCGCAAGGCAGGTGCGCAGGTCGGCCGCTCGACGTCGGCCGGGGCCACCAGCAGCGCCCCACGTACCCGGCGCAGCAAGGCCGGGCTGGCCTGAGCGGCCCAATGGGCCACCGTGATGCAACCCAGGCTGTGGGCGATGAGGATGACCGGTGAACGTTCAGCGGCGATCGCCTGCTCCAGCGCCTGTACCCAGTCGTGGCGCTGCGGGGTCAGCCAGTCCTGCTGCTCGACCCGGGCGCTGTTGGGCAAGCTGCGCTGCCAGTGACTCTGCCAATGGTTGTCTGGCGATCCTTGCCAGCCCGGCACAATCAGGTAACGAATCGACTCATTGCGCATGGGGACGCCTCCGTAAGTTTGCGTGCTTGGAGGTCAGTATAGGGGGGGAGTTATATTCGTAAAGGAATAAGAAGCTATTTATTAATAACCGCAAGGCACAAGCTGAGAAGGGGCTTGGTTACCCGAAGGCTGAACCAAAAAAAGGGCCACCCCCTGCCAAGAGATGTGGCCCATAAGCACTTGCCTGAAGAGGATTGGTCGATCAGCGTGCGGTGATCACCGCCAGTTTGCTGATGCCGGCACGTTCGATCGCAGCCATGGCGCGCGCCACTTCGCCGTAGTTCACACCATCGTCGGCCTGCAGTTGCACGCGGACTTCCGCGTCCTTGTCCTTGGCCGCCTTGAGGTTGGTTTCCAGCAGGTCGGGCTGGATCTCGTCCTTGTTGATGAACAACTTGCCAGCGCCATCGATGCTGACCACCAGCGGATCTTTCTGCTCCACCGGGGCCACCGCCTCGGTCTTGGGCAGGTTGATCGGGATGGCGTTGGTCAGCAGGGGGGCGGTGACGATGAACACCACCAGCAGCACCAGCATGACGTCCACCAAAGGCGTGACGTTGATCTCGCTGAGGACTTCGTCGCTGTCCTGGGTCGAAAAGGCCATATCAGGATGCCTCCTTCACCGGCTGGGTGAAGCCGGCCTGGGCCTTGTGCACGGCAGGGTGCACCAGCACGCGGAAGGCACTCTTCTGCGCCAGGCTGTAGAAGTCGTGGGCAAAGTCATCGAGGTCGGCCGCGGTCAGCTTCAAACGGCGCAGGAAGTAGTTGTAGACCAGCACGGCCGGGACCGCGACGGCGATACCCACGCCGGTGGCGACCAGGGCGGCACCGATCGGCCCGGCGACGGTTTCCAGGCTGGCCGAACCCGCCGCGCTGATGCCCTTGAGCGCTTCCATGATGCCCCACACGGTGCCGAACAGGCCGATGAAGGGCGAGGTGCTGCCGATACTGGCCACCACGGCCAGGCCGGTTTCCAGCGAGCGGCGCTCACGCACGATCTGCTGGCGCAGGGCGCGTTCGAGGCGGTCCTGATGGTTGATCGCCTGGCTCAAGTCGCCGGCCTGGGTGTCGCCAACGGCAATGGCGGCATAGCCAGACTGCGCAACGCGGGCTGCCGGGCCAGGCAACTCGTGGCTGATTTCCGCTGCCGAATCCAGGCTTGATGCCGCCCAGAACTGCTGATGGAAGCGCTTGTCCTGGTTTTTCAGCCGCACGAACTGCACGACTTTGACCAGGGCCAGACCCCAGGTCACGACAGAGAAACCGACCAGCAGCCAGATGACTGCGCTTTCAACGGATTCGAGAGGGGATGCCAACAGGCTCATGATGATGTCTTCCTATGTTCTGCTGTTTTTGCAAAAGAGTTAGCGAAGCTTGAAATCGATCGGCACGCTGACCCAGCCGGCCTGGGGCACATCGCCCTGCTTGGCAGGCACGAAGCTCCAGCGCTTGACCGCAGCCAGGGCGGCGGCGTCGAGGGCATCGCGACCGCTGCTTTTCTGAATCTGGATCTGCCCCGGTTTGCCGCTGGGCAGTACCTCGACCCGCAGCAGCACAGTGCCTTCCCACCCGCGGCGCTGGGCCATCTGCGGGTACTCCGGCGCCGGGTTTTTCAGGTACGCGGCGTTGGCCGAAGGCGGCGTTACCGGCGCCGGCGCGGGTGGCGCAGGTGCTGCGGGAGCGGCCACAGGCGCGGGTGTGGGCGGTGGCGCTTCGACCGGCTTGGGCTGTGGTTTGGGCTGTTGCTTGACCACGGGCTTTGGCACCGGTTTGGGCTTGGGCTTTGGCTTGGCCGCCAGTTCGTCCACCACCGGCGGTGGTGGCTCTACCACCGGCGGGGCCGGTGCAGGCGGCGGCGGTTCCACCACCGGCGGCGCCGGGGCAGCGAACTCGATGGTCATGGGGGGAACCTGTGGTGGCACCACCGGCAGCTCAGGCGTCGGTGCCTGGCTGACCCAGTAGGCGGCGGCACCGTGCAAGGCCAGCACCAGCAGGCCCAACGCCAGCTTGTCGCGGCGCTTGAGGCCGCTGACCGGGGTGCGCTGCAGGCGCAACTGGCCCAGTGGCAGGCGTAGCGTCCGTCCAAGCTCGACCAGGTCACCCGGTGCCGGGCGCCATGGCTGGTCGTAGGCCCTGACGGCCGTCTGGACATTACCCATTGATCAAACTCCTGGGGTTCTTGATTCAGGTGTGTGGCTGAATCATCGGTGCCAGAGGCTTATCTCTTAAAGTAATGTTTAAAATTAATGTTAGATCAATTTATTATATATTTTCTAAGCGTTCGCTTGCAGCCCGCGTGATTCGCGGGGTGTAGCGCGGGCGAGCAAAGGCCATGCTTAACAGGCATATAAAATATTCGTGCAAGGCATCAAAAAGCAGCAGGGACGCGCCCTCGATCAAGCCGGCTCCCAGGCCTTTCGGCAGCCCCCGCAACCCAACA